>CADCCA010000001.1 GCA_902799855.1 uncultured Erysipelotrichaceae bacterium
CACTAACTTATAAACAGGAGTCTTTAAGTAAGGCTCGTCCATGTTAGAGATTTGATTTAAGTGAGCGATATCTTCAGTCGCTTCTTCAACGATGATGTCGACCACGTCGTCGATGGTGATGATACCAATGATTTTGTTTTCATTGTTCACAACCGCCATTGCATTAAGGTCGTAACGTTTGAACATGTTAGCGACTTCTTCTTGGTCATCGTTAACATTACATGTGACAAAGTCACGGTCCATGACATCACTTAAAACTTCATCGTCTTTAGCAAAGATTAAATCATCCAAGTTAATGGTGCCCATAAGATTACGTTTGGAGTCTCTCACGAAAACTGTATAAACGGTTTCTGCATCTTTACCACGTTGACGAATAATCTTTAAAGCTTCCTTAACAGTTAAGGTATCTTTCATATCAAGATACTCAGTGGTCATTACTGAACCAGCAGTGTTATCTTTGTAGTTTAAAAGGTTATTGACGTCTTTTCTTAAATCAGCAGGGCAGGCTTTGAGCACTCTTGCGACGACATTAGCAGGCATTTCTTCCAATGCATCAACGATATCGTCAGCGAATGAGTTCTCTAATAATTCAATCAATTGCTTATCGGTGAAAGCATTGATGATCATCTCTTGTTGCTCGTTTGTTAATTCTGTGAAGAAATCACTAGTGTATTCACTATTAACTGTTCTAAAGATATAAAGGAAAACAGCAGCGTCATCAACTTCGTCTAATGCTTCCGCAATATCGATGTTTGGCGTTACTTCGAAGATTTCTTTTAATTCCTTAGCGTTGCGATTCTTAACAGCGGTAAGTATGCGATCAGTTAATAATTCTTCAACGATTTCTTCCATGAAAATTTCCTCGCCTTAATTTTGCACACAAATATCATTATTGCAACAAAAAATAAATTTAATTTCATTTTTAATGAATAATAATAAGAACTTTGATAGAATACTATTCGCAAGAAAGAAGGCAATTTCATGAAAGAAATTTTAGTAGAAACAAGTGCTCGTCACATTCACGTGACTGAAGAACAATTCAAAATATTATTTGGCGCTGATGCTAAGTTAGAAGTTAGAGCGCCATTATCCCAACCAGGTCAATTCGTTTCCTTTTCCCGTTTAGACATCGTTGGTCCAAAGAAGACAATCGGCACCCCAGGTATTAAATTAGTTGGTCCTGCTGGTGAACTCGAATTAGCTGAAGGCTGCATCGTTGCCAAACGTCATATTCATATGACTCCAGCGGATGCTGCTGAATTCGGCGTTGAAAATGGTCAAATCGTTAAATTAGAAGTTAACTGCCCAGGTAGAAGCTTAGTCTTCGGTGATGTAGTCGTTCGTGTTAGAGATGACTTCGCTTTAGCCGCTCACATCGATACTGATGAAAGCAATGCAGCAGGCTGCGCTGGTACAGTTTACGGTAAATTAATTAAGTAATTATGGAAAAAATCACATTCAAACCAAATGGTGTCTGTTCGAGAGAAATGATTATTGAACACGAGAATGGTGTAGTTATGCACGCGACCATCGTAGGTGGATGCATGGGTAACACACAAGGCTTGTGTCGTTTAATCGAGGGCATGAAGATTGAAGATGTGATTAATAAATTAAAAGGTATAAAGTGCCGTGGTTCAAGAACAGGGGAAACATCTTGCCCAGATCAATTAGCCCTTGGCCTTGAAGCAAATAGATAATTATTTATCGTTTCATTTGCTATTTTGTATAAATAGCCTATAATAATCGTGCTTATCAAGAATCGCGTAACAGAAGATGAAATAACGCGATAGCAACTCTCCCGTCGAGTAAGTGCTCTCTTCTAGCAAGGTTCCCACAACCTTGAGCGATAAGTTGAAGGAAAAAAAGAATGCCCTTCCATGAATGTGGGAGGGCTTTATTTATACGGAGATATGTTATGGAAAAAGAAAAGATCTTATTTACTTCAGAATCAGTGAGTGAAGGACACCCTGATAAAGTGTGCGATCAAATCGCAGACGCTATTTTAGATGCTTGTTTAAAAGAGGATAAAAACGCAAGAGTGGCTTGTGAAGTTTTTGCCAGTAACAATTTTGTCTTAATTGGTGGAGAAATCACATGCAAAGTCCAACCAAATTACGTCCAAATCGTCAAGGATGTCTTAAAAGATATTGGTTACGATAGACCAGAACTCGGTACCGACTATCACGATGTTGAAGTGATGGTGAAGGTTAAAGAACAATCACACGATATTTCCATCGGTGTCAGCCAAAAAAGACCAGAAGATATCGGTGCGGGTGACCAAGGTATTATGTTTGGTTATGCCTCAAATGAAACCGAAGGATATATGCCTTTAGCGATTTCTATCGCTCATAAATTAGTGAGAGAAGCAACCGCTCAAAGAAAAGCGGGTATGAAGCAACCGCTCAAAGAAAGGCTGGTGTCTTCAAACACGCTCGTCCTGATATGAAGTCACAAGTGACTATCGATTATACTGACCCAGACAATATTCGTATTGATACCATCCTCATGTCTATCCAACACGATGACAATATTGATTTAAATGAGTTTAAGAACTATGTTGTGGAAAACATCATGAAGAAAGTTGCTAAATCATTTGGCTTAAATACTGACTTTAAAGTTTACTTTAACCCAACTGGTAAATTCGTCATTGGTGGTCCTACAGGTGACACAGGCGTGACCGGACGTAAGATTATTGTTGATACATATGGTGGCACATGTGAGCACGGTGGTGGCGCTTTCTCTGGTAAAGACCCAACCAAAGTTGATAGATCCGCTGCATACATGGCTAGATACATCGCTAAAAACTTATGCGCTGCGGGTGTCGCTAAACGCTTAAGAGTGCAACTTAGCTATGCTATCGGTGTCAACCAACCATTATCCATTAACGTGAGAACATATAAAACATCCAGCTACAGCGATGATAAAATCCTCTCCATTGTGAGAGAAGTCTTTGACTGCCGTCCTGGTATGATTATTAAAAACTTCAATTTAACTGAACCAAGTTTCAAATATCATGAATTAACAAACTATGGCCATTTCGGTAGACCTGACCTCGATTTACCATGGGAAAAGCTCGATAAAGTTGAACAAATCAAACTAAGACTTTTATACATAAAGCCGAAATGTAATGGTATAATTAAGTTGATAGAACTTCTGTTTCATAATTTGGAAGGAGGTTACAACATATGAAATACCAAATTATCGGCAAAAACATCCAGGTTACAGACGGCATTGCTTCGGCGATTGAGAAAAAGTTGTCTAAAATGGATAAATTTTTTCTTATTAACGATGATGTCGAGTGCCGCGCTGTCGTCAGTGTGCATGGCGAAACCCAAAGGGTAGAAATCACAATTTTCTTACCTCAAATGCCTTTACGTGCTGAAGTCGAAGATCAAGACTTATATGCTGCTATCGACTTAGCAATCGACAAACTCGTCGGTCAAATGCGTAAAGTTAAAACCAGAATGGATCGTTCTCGTGGCCGCGCATCGTTTATTGACGCAGTCCAATTCCAAGAATCTCTTGAACAAGCAGCAGACGACAAAGAAGAAGATGTCGTCGTTAGAGCTAAATCATATTATTTAACACCAATGAAAATTGATGAAGCCATTCTTAGAATGGAAGCATTAGGACATGATTTCTTCGTCTATCTTGATGAAGAAGATGACCGTATCAGTGTCGTTTATATCCGTCGTGATGGTGGATATGGTGTCATCCAAGCGGAAAATCCTATCGCCTAATCTAACAAAATTACAAAAGAAGCGGGTTTACCCGCTTTTTTTATTTATCTCACGCATAATAAAAAACATGTGACATTCGTTTCCACGCGTGTATAATATAGGGGCATGGCAAAATTACTAGCTATTGATTTAGACGGAACATTATTTTATCCAAAAAACATTAAACGCTGCATTCCTCGCAAGAATGTGAAGTTTTTACGTAGATGGATTGATGCCGGTAATAAATTAGTTTTAGTCACATCTCGTTCTACACAATTCACCGATCGTTTGAAAGGTGAAATCAAAAGACCAGTGGACTTTATTACTTGCTGTTCTAGTCAAATTATTGCGAACGATAAACTCATCTACGATAAGGCAATGCCAAATCGAGAAATTAAAGAAATTGTCGAAACAATTGAAAAAGCGTACGAACCAATCGCTTTATTAATGACAACTGACAATCATCCATGTATTATTAAAACTAGTCGTAAAGTCTCGTTCATCTTTAGATGGTTTTACAAAATCTGGTGGTGGTTCCAATTCGCATATCGCGAACCATTCGTCGCCGATGATGAATTATTCATTAAAGAGTTAGAAACAGCGAGAATCTTTAAGATTATGATCTTTATCGGTCTTAAGAAGAAAAAAGCGCAAATTGCGAAAGAACTCAATAAGGAATTCCGTCAAAAATTCCCAGAAATTGAATCTTCTTGGACTGTACAAGTCAATGAGTTAACCCCTGAGGGTTGCAATAAAGGAAATGGTGTTGAAAGATACTGCCAATTAACTGGCATCAAACCAGAAGATGTCTATGTTGTTGGTGATTCCGGTAATGATATCACTATGTTTAGTAAGTATTACGAACATAGTTATTGCATGAAGCGTGGCCATCCAAGTGCGAGGAAATACGCTAAGCATATTATTTCCAGGGTCTACAAATTAGAAAATCTTATTTTGGAAGGAGAAAATCATGAATAACTTTAGTTTATACACCTTTAGACTTTATCACTACTTGCTCACAATCCGTGACACCCTTGAATACTCCATCAAGAGAGACCATTCAATCGAAGTCTACAACAACCGTAAGAAAATTCTTGAAGACAATTTAAACGAAGGTACACCTTTCGGTGATTTCTTAAAGAACAATGGTGAAGCTGGTGATAAAATCAGAGAAAAGATTAACCAATTCTTAACTGAATTATATTCAGAAGAAAGTACAATTTTAATGCCATCCGGCGACCAAGTCCGTGTTGATACCGCGCAACTCGTCACATTATTCGATATGACAGTCGGTTTAACCGAAACAATGCGTGACATCGTGTTCCAATATGTGAGCTATGGTATTAAGAACAATGAAATTGACCAATTACTCATCAAGTTAGTGGATCAAGACGAAAGAATGTATCGTATTGTCTTATCAATGCTTGCGATGAGAGTATTTGAAGAATCATTCGCTGAATTCCAAAAAGTCATGAATGAAAGCCAAGGTAAACCAACACCACAAAGTAACTTCATTGTTCAAAATGAACTTGCTAAGTTAACTGGTTTCTTACGCTTCTCACGTCAACACGTTCACTGCACTGATAACGAAACACTCGATTTATTAGATGAAACATTACGTGTTCTCGAAATGACCGAAGGTAGAAGACAACGTCCAGACAACAAAGGTTTCAAAGAAATCTTTGAGGACTTAAACAAAAAACTCAATGAAGCGACTGCTAAAGATGAAGCTGCTTGGAAAGCCACATATCAAGAAGTCGTTAACGAAGTTACTAAAGCTTCCCAACAACAAAAACCAGCGGAATCCGCTAACTAAAGGAGATTTAATTTATGGCTAAAAAGAATAAATTACCAGTATCAATCTTTGAACTCGTCTGGTATCCCATCTGTGCATTAGTGATCTTATGGGGTTTAACATATGTTGTTCTCGGTTTAGTCACTAAATACAACAACATTACTGCCTTAATCGATTTTGATGCTAACTTCAAAAAGACATTTGGTTTAAACCTCTACTTCTGGGGCTTAATCATTGTCGCTATCGGTGCTGTTGCAGGTGTCGTAGTCATGCTCTTCTATGCGAAGACATTCGACCGCGCTAGTGAAAGAGAACAACGTAGAAGTGCCCGTCTTAATGCTTTAAAGAAAGATGAAAAAGTTGTTGACGAACAACAACCAGAAGTCGTTGAAGCAAAACCAGCGGAATAAACCTTCCAAAACAATTCAAATATTAGAGCCGAAAGGCTCTTTTATTTTTTATGGATATTCTTCAAATAGCTTTCTAAATAAATATCATATTGGATATCTAACGCTAATTCTTCAGCGTGATATCTTTCAGACAATAACTTAACAATATCAACAGGGACGTAGATATCATCACCTTCATGATAGAATTTTGATTCGACTTCCGCGAGGTGAGCAATTGCGTCACCAATTCTATCGAATTTATAATCATTAGATTCCTTATAGTACTTTTCAATACCTCTAGTCACATGCTTATTAGTGAGATTATGTAAAAGTCTTAATAATAATGAAAGCAGATACGCGGCGGCCATGATTGAAATGAAGGCAACTGGCCAAGGCATATAATCCGCTAAATGATAATGATCTCTCCAAATATGTGTGACAAATGCCAAGATAAAATACATTAAGGAATAAATAAAGGTTGGGATAATCGCGATGAATGAGTGGCTAAATCTAATTCGACCATCAGAAACCGCAATAGTGAATAACATAAAGACAAAGATCGGATTAAGCGTATGCATAAAGACGTTAGAGTTACCAAACATTGCATAGGCGAAACCAGTTGTAGGACCGATTAAAGCAAGCGCAATAGTCATGGTTAATAATGAGCCAACAGAACCGATATACATGACTTCCACAATCCATTTAGGAAGCTTATATTTATTTTTTCTTAATCCATCAATTTGGAAAGGTATACAAATAGCTGCGGCTAAAGCAGCGATGATATTAGAAATAGTGGTGAACATTCTTAATGTTCCTAGACCCGCTTCAGGTGTACTTTCATTAAAGAAATTAATGATATTAAGCACTAAAGCGATAATGGTTAACATCACCACAATTGAACATATAATTAAACCAACAATGCAGCGCATTTTGTTAATTGTTCTAGCGTTGGTGATAGCGACTTTTCTATGTTCTTTCATCATTCATAGTTTAACATACTTTTAATCTGCTTATACAAATATTCAACTTTTAACCCATTGGACGAAAGTTGTACAATAAAAGTATGTATGAATTACGTTAATATCATTAATCTTGTTTTTCTTATTATCGGAGTAGCATTCAGTATCTATTTATTCCATTTTATCTTTTTTGCCATTAGTGGCACCTTTCATAAGAAACACTATCCAAAAGTGGAAGAAAAATGTCGATACGGTATTATCATCTCCGCGAAAGATGAAGAAAACGTTATCGCAAGAGTGATTAATAGCATTAGAAGCGCAGACTATCCTCAAGATAAATTAGATATCTATGTCATTGCTCATAATTGCTCAGATAGAACTGGAGAAATCGCTAAATCATTAGGGGCATTTGTCATCGTTGATAATAACAAAGAAGAAAACACATTAGGTCAAGCTTATAAATATGCTTTTAGCCATATAGATAACATTCCATCTTATGATGGATTCATTTTCTTTAACGCGGATAATACTGTCGCTAAAGACTATTTTGATAAGCTTAATGACGCTTTTGTTTTTTACAACAAAAAGGACGCTATTTCATCATTCCGTAGTTCGTCAAACGCTAATGATGGTGTATTACCTTCTTTGTATGGTTATTATTTTGGTACATCCTGTATGTTGACCTTTTCTGGTAGAAACAATCTTAACGTGTCTGGAAGAGTGACCGGATGTGGCTTTGTAATCCCTTCCGAACAATTAGAGAATGGCTGGGAATTTACCAGCATTACCGAAGATATCGAATATAGTGCAAACGCTGTTTTAAAAGGGAAGAAAATCCGTTTTTGCTATGACGCAACATTTTATGATGAACAGCCAAAGAATTTCAAAACCATGTGGAATCAACGCTTACGTTGGAGTAAGGGCCAGCATATCATTAGCAAACGCTGTTTCCCTAAATTATTCGTGGCTTTGTTTTCTAGAAAGAATAAAAATAAGGTTTCGCTATTTGTGAGCCTAACTTTCCATTCTTATATTACGATAGTGATATCGTTTTTAACGGTCCTACAAGTAGTGGCCCTTTTATTCTCCCCATTATTTAACATTTCTTTATATGATGCATTTTTATATTGGAACACTAATGAAAGCTGGTTCCATAATATGTTCTTTTCTTTAAACACTGGCTATTTATTCTCATTTATTAAAGGAGTAGTGTTCTTCATTATTTCTAGTTATATAACTGCCTTATTAGTGAGTATATCCGCTAACGCAAAATTTAAGGACTATCGTTTAAGCAAAAAGATATTAGGATTTATTTTCTTCCCATTGTTCCTTGCACTACAATTTCCAATCGATATAGTTACTTTATTTAAGAAGCAAGTGAAGTGGAAAAAGATCCCACACGGGAAATAAAAAACACGTCAATTGACGTGTTAGTTACTGTTTGTCTCCAATTGTCGGCACCCTAATATGTTTTAAGGTCCAATTGTCCGTACACGAATTTTCTCTCATAAAAAAAGAGGATATTGTTTATCCCCTAGTTGATATAGATTCCGTATTTCAGCAGGTGTTTTGTTTTCCTAATTAGGTATGGTTCTGTTTGAATTAGGATGTCATCATCCATAGAAGTGATGGTGGAAATATCAAATGGTTCTATCGTATGGTGATAGGACTTTTTTAAATTGGTAAAGATAATCATTAACACTAGTAGCCGTACTTATTGAATTCTCAAGAGCTACTTTCTTTTGATATAGTGGTTTTAGCTTTTCCTTATAAGCCTTGTTGACCTCGCGATAAAACTCATCATCGATATCTTTGTACTTTTTGAATTTTGCTTGTAAATCATCTATTTTTTCTAGCAACTCCTGTATTTCTTTCTTCTTTTTCTCTACATCATTTTTAGAATTGAAGGATTCCTCTAATAAGTCAAAGAAGTTCTTTTTGTTGGTGATAATCTTGTTTACAACCTTAAGAGTAATGATATCGACAACATCCAAAGGAAGATCATCATTCTCACAAATCTTTCTTTCTCGATTAGATGCACAGTGGAATATTCTAGACTCCGAAACCTTACCTCTATTGTTTATTTTGAAATTATAGTTTTTACCACACTTTCCACACATGAAGAGACCAGTATAAATGCTCTTATTGAAACATATTTTACCTTCTCGTTTTTCATCGTACTGAACCTGACTTTGATATTGAATCGCTTTCTGTTTTAACTTTTCATTAGCGGCAAGCCATACTTCTTTACTGACAATAGCGGGATGGTTGTTCTCAATTAGAATAGTGGGCAGCGTTCCATCGTTTTTAAGTCTTTTCCCTCTTACGCCTTTAACAAATGTTTTTTGAAGATAAGCGGCACCCATGTATTTTTCGTTATGAAGTATTTTTCTAAATGCCTGGAACGTCCATTTCTTAGTAAACCTAGGCTTTAGTCCTCTCTTATCGAGCTCATCAATAATTGCCTGTCTAGTGTAATTCTTTAAATAAAGGTCATAGATTAGTCTAACTGCCTCAGCTTCTTTTTCATCTATGACAATGCTTCCATCTTTACTGCGATGATAACCATATAGCTGTTCGGGGTTGAAATAGGCTTTTTTATCTTTGAAGTTTTTAGCGTAGCTCATCCTAACGTTGTCACTTATGACTTTAGATTCATTCGCGGCATGAGCACTTAATACGTTAATGACTAATTCGCTGTCCATATTAAAGGAAGAAATATTCTCCGTTTCAAAATAGACTTCAACATTGTTGTTTCTAAGAACTCTTAAGATGTTTATTGCATCTTCAGTATTTCTAGAGAATCTAGATAAGGATTTAGTGATAATTAAATCAATTTGACCACTTAAGGCTTTATCTATCATCTTTTGGAATTCTTTTCTTTTATAAATAGAAGTGCCAGTTACTCCATCGTCAACGAAAACACCGCAGAACTCATAACTAGGATTTGTCATGATCATCTTGGTATAGGCTTCGATTTGATAAGCTAGAGAATTCTCCTGGTCTTCGCTTTTAGAAGAAACGCGGGTATAAGCACATACTCTTCTTTTGCCTATTGGAGTAACTTTATTAATTTGAATTATTTCTTGAGCCATGAGTAATCCTCCAATCTTACAATTTTGTATTTATAAACTTTAGTGGTAATAGGAGAAGTGTAGTAACCATGCATAACTTCTTCTAAGCCATTTATCTTTTTGATGTTTTTGCTGATGCTTTCTTTAGAAACGTGGTGACCAGCATTATCGATAATGGTGATAGAGTTATCTTCGTTAACGATTACCTCATCTATAAGTTTTAAGTAGCATTCGTCATTATCTATATTTGTTATTAAAGAGGCAATTTCCTTGCTTCTAGCTTCAGAGATAAAGGATTGATATGTTTCACCAGATAAAATGTCTAATTTAGCCTTTAAATCATTTAGATGTTTCTTGGTTTCTTTATATTCGTTAGATAATCTTTCATCATCTTCTTCAGAATCGGTTTCCATTTTTTCTTCAATGATGGTTTTGAGCTCATTTTCAGTGGCGATGATTTCTTCTTTAACTATGTTAAGTTCTTCTTGTTTATGAGAAGCTTCACCTAAAAACGTAAGACAACCTAAAAGATTAGAAGAAAGAGAGTCGTTAGAATAATATGCTTTCATCGCTTGGACACAGATGGTATTTATATCTTCTTCTTGAATTGGCGATAGTTCGCATTTGTTCCTTTGGAGATTTCTTCTAGACACATTGCAACTGAACATGTTCTTTCCATCACACCTTGATTGATAAAATAGTGGTCTCCCACATAAGCCACAATAAAGCTTGGTGGATAATGGGCCACCAATATTAGGTCTAAGAAATCTATCGTTCTTTTTATACTCGATGATGGTTTGGACTAAATCAAAAGCCTCTCTAGAAATAATGGCAGGGTGGTGGTTCTTTACTAACCACATGTCCGCGTATTTTCCATCTTTATTGCTTCTTGATTCATGAGATAAATAATCGATAACAACAGTCTTTTGGAGAATTAAATCACCTTTATATTTCTCATTTTGGAGAATCTGCATGATGTTTTGACGGCTCCATTTCTCTTTGCCTGAACCAGTTAAGTAGTGGTTACCTTCTAAATAAGCGATGATTTCTTTTATTGATTTATTAGCAAGATAAAGATTAAAGATAGCTCTAACGATATCGGCTTGAGATTCATCAATAATCATGTTCCCGTTTTCATCTTTGGTATAACCAAGGAATTTCTCAGTTGGTACTTTCCAGTTACCATCTCTCATCCTTTTTCTAATTCCCCATTTAACGTTATCAGAGATGTTTTTCGCTTCTTCTTGAGCGATAGAGGAGTGGAACGTTAAAACCATATCGGTCCTGGTATCTAAAGATGAAAGGTTTTCTTTTTCAAATTTAATCTCCACACCAATTTCTCTTAGCTCTCTAACAATGGTGAGGATATCTAACGTATTTCTTCCGAGTCTAGAAATAGACTTCACTAAAATAAGGTCAACATTGCCTTTCTTGGCTTCTTTTAATAAGGCGTTAAGTCCATCTCTTTTCTTTAAAGAAGTACCTGAGATACCTTCATCAGAATACATACCGACAAATTCCCAGTTAGGATTGCTGGTTATCTTAGTGGTATATTCATCAATCTGTGCTTTAAAAGAGTGAATCTGATCATCGCTATCAGTAGACACTCGTGCGTATGCCGCTACACGTTTCTTTTTATTATCTAAACCAGTAGAGGCGATATATTGAGCGGGGCTCGCTACTTTAATTACTTCCTTTTCCATCATGTGTATATTGCCTCAATGATTACTTAATATCAATATAATTGATATTATTGATACAATGGAGGTTATACTTCTGACGGAGCATAGTTAAAAGGGCATACCATTCTTCGTGGGTAATCTTGTTTTCTTTTAATAATTTATCAAGAATCGCTACTTCAAAATCATAGCTCCTATTATCAGACATGAAAAAGGCCTCCACAACTGTGGTGACCTATGCCTTTTCGGCGGTTATTTTATACCTGCCTATAGTCTATATGAAGTGATTAATTTCTAGTAGGTGTTTGAGATGCGCTACTTAACAAAATATTTAACTGCTTGAATTACAACACCACAAGCTGTCCTTTGGACCACCTGACATCCAACGATTTTTATTTGATTATCTAAATCGGTGTAATAAAAGGATCTCTTCTTATCTTTTCCGTTTAAGTCCTGAGCAATGCCCACGGAAGAGAAATAGATTCCCTGTTTAGCGGAATGGCCATCACCATCATAGCTTAAATAATTAACGTTCATCATACACATGTGTCTTTTGCTAGTAGAAGTATTTATGTATTTTTTAACGTTTGTATCAACAATTATTAGACTGCCTTTCTTTAGACCAAGTGTTTCAGAATCGGCTTGTAAGACATAGCCTTTTAAAGAACTTGAGTCTTCCGGGAACTTTTCATCCAGATGAACAAACCCATAATGAGATGGATCTATAAATAGGACCTTATCATTTGCTTTAGATAATAGAAGCGTTGGTATACCGTTGCTTTGAGAATTGAAAGAAATGTCTAATGGTCTTTTTAGTAGTAAATCGATGGAAGCATGAAGGATGTCTGCCATTTTCACCAATAGAGATAGTGGGATCTCCTCGACTCCGTTTTCATAGTAAGAGATTTTGTATCTATCTTTTTTTGGCATTCCTAAAAGAACAGCTAGTTCTTCTTGGTTTAATCCTTCCACATATGAAGTAGTGCCATCAGGCCAAGTCACTTCACCTTTATAATTCTTTCTAACTGAATCGTTTACTTTTGGATATGGTCCACACTCATTATTTACTTTTGGCATACGCTAATCACCTAATAAGCATTTTACACAAAAACGAATTGAATTTGCACAAAAGGTTAAAAAATGTGTTCACACAAAAATAAGAAAATTCTTATAGCTGTTTTTGTTTTGTCTTTTCTTTATTTATTAATAAATAACATTAATGAATATTCGCCATTTTCTCCACAAAAAACGTCACAAAAAATTACCTAATTTTTGCAGCTAAAAAATTATTTTACACGCACTTTCCTATTAGATTTAATAAAGATGTCAACAGCGCAAAAGTTGATACAAAAATTTACGGCAGAACCGTAGAAAGGAGCAATTTATATGAAGTATTACCAAATTCGTATGTATTTAGTTAATGCAAGGCAAAAGCTTGGCTATTCTCAATATCGAGTTGCTTCTGAAATGGGGGTCTGCCATCAACATTACAATCGCATAGAGAACGGTGTTATTGGAAAAGATATCCAATTTAGAACCATCTATGCATTGTCTGTTGTGTTAGACATTCCTTTTAATGTCATCTGCGAGAAGGAAGTCGAATACCAAAGAATATTGGTAAACGGCGATGACGATTAGAGCGGATGGGCTCTATCTATTTATTAAGATGATGAGGTTATTTTATACCTAACGATGACCTGTTCATTATTCCTAATTAAATATGTAGGGCCTCTCCCTATTTAAGGGGAAGAACCCCAGAGGAGTACTAACATGTACATTAAAGCTGAAATTCCTTCAGTGAGGAAAATCAATGTAGAGGCCTATGAAAAATACAAAGCACTCTATGATTCAGATGAACCATTACCTTATAAAGAAGTAGTGGAAACATATCTTAAAGGACATGACGTCGCTCATACCGTTTTAGGGAAAGAAGGAAGAAATTATCTTTTGGAGTTTGGTGAATACCTTCAAAAGAGTAATGCTATTTATCCAATTCGTGGTGATGCTATTGACTTCATGTATAAACATAAGGATGAGCTCAATGACTTTGAACTAGAGTGGCTCTTCACATTTTGCATTGAATTTGTGAGATATTGCCGCAATAACTTTAATAAGTTATTCGGTTCAATCTTTGCAGGCACAACTATTACAAGAAGAGTTGAATTTGTTCGTGGGCCAATTCTTATCGAAACATCAACATCAGTTAAGTATAACGAGGAGGATAAGTGATTATGAGAGACACATTCACTAAGTACGCAAAGGATTATTACTATGAAACATTTGGCCGTCCAAGTGACAAAACACAAGATAAAGATTTAGATATCCGATCTGGTTTGGTCTCATTTGGAGAATTTATTGACCTTAAGAGTGTAACGATTGTTGATACTTGTCACATCCATGCATTCATTAGAGATAATCCACAATTAAACATTAATTTCTTTAGAGACTGTATGCCTGCGCTTATCAAATTTATCGACTATGCAAACAAAAGACATTCAAAGGAATATAAGCCAATTATTCCTGTTTACTAAATAGCATACTGCCTTCACCTATTCAAAACTAGATTAGATGATTTATCATCTAATTTGGAGAGTGGTGCTTTAAAATATTTAACCACTTTGCCATTAAGGCACCTCTCTCTATTTGTGGAGGTGCTATGGCTAAGAAACTCGATACATATCAAATGTGGGAAAAGACAGGTGTGCTAAAGTCTAAGCTTGATTATATCAAAGCGGCTTCAGCTACTTTCTACACGCAAAAAGAGATGTGCCGCGACTTAGGTATAACTGAGCAGACATTTACACAACTTAAAAATAAACATAAAGAAATTCAACAAGCTATTTCTGAAGGTGAAGCTTTATTACTAAATGATTTGTTCTCCGCTCTTAAAAGAAAAGCGGTGGGGTATAAAGAAAAGACAACTTCAAAAGCGATGAGGAAGAATCCTATTGGTGGTACTGAAACTAAAGTCACTGAAGACGAGAAGTATTATCCACCTGATTTTGAAGCTATCAAATATATCCTCGTGATGAAATTCGGTAAAGATTTCGACCCTAAGAAATACATGTATGAATATATGGATAAAAAGAATGAACCAGAGGAGTGGGCAAATGCTACTCCTATTGGTGCAGACGATGATAAGGAGGATTAATTCCTATGAGAGATTTAATAATCGCTGTTGGACAAAGAGCCAATAGCAAAACCTGGAAGAATACCAGAATCACTTGGGAACAACTCTCCCAAAAATTAAGTGAAACAATTAGAACCTCTGAAACAGTAGAGGAGTATAAACACTTTGTTAAAGATGCTAAACAAGAAGCCAAAGATCATGGTGGTTTTGTGGGTGGCAAACTTAAGACTCCTCAAAGGCTTAAAAACAATGTGGAGTATAGAAGCTTAGTCACTTTAGATTTGGATGATGCCACTCCCAACTTCTTAAAATGGTTTGAAGATAACTTCCAATATACGAGCTGCCTTTATTCCACTCACGGGCATAGAGATGACTCACCTAGATTTAGAATAATTATCCCTTTGAGCAGAGATGTAGAAGGCGATGAATATGTCGCGATATCTAGACTTCTTGCTGATGAAATAGGTATCGAACAAGTAGATCCTGTTAGCTTCACAACTAATCAATTAATGTACTGGCCTTCAACACCAAGCGATGGTAATTACATTTATCGAAAAGTTGAGAAAAACCTATTAAATCCCGACTCTTTTCTAGCAAAATACCCAAATTGGAATGATTTAACTTCGCTTCCTAAAAAGGCAAAAGAGACTCATGTGAGTAGTGGTAAACCAGGAAGAAAACAAGCTGACCCATTAACTAAGGATGGCATAGTGGGAGCGTTCAATCGAGCCTACTCAATTAGTGGAGTTATTGATGTTTTCTTAAGTGATATTTATGAAGAAGCTGGTGACAACCGCTATAAATATATTCCTTCTAGTAGTGTTGCTGGTGCGATTAATTATGATGATAAATTGTTTTATTCTCATCACGCTAATGACCCAGCGGTAGGACAAACTCTAAGTGCCTTCAATCTTGTCCGTATTCATCTATTTGGCGATGATAAGCCTTCCTTTAAAAAGATGGTGGACTTCGCTAGAAATGATGAAAAGGTCAAGAATCTAATCGCTGAAGAAAACATTAAATCGATTAAGGAAGACTTTGGTGATGAAGAAATTGATTTTAGTTGGACTAAGAAGCTTGCGACAAATGATGATGGCGATATCGCTAACACAGTTGCTAACCTCGTTATCATCTTAGAGAATGATGAAAAGCTTAAAGTCATCGCATTTAATATCCTCGCTGATACTGCTGAAGTAAGAGGAGAGGTGCCATGGCTTAGGCCAACATCTACTAGGTTTTGGAGAGATGCGGATACATCTAAACTTAAAGTTTATGTTGCCAGTCATTATTGCGACTTTAGTGATAGGAACTTTGAAAACGCCTTTGCTAAGGTAACTGAAGATAGAGCGTTTAACCCCGTTAAAGAATATTTGGATAACTTACCTAAGTGGGATGGCATTAAGCGATTAGAGAGCATCTTTATTAAATATCTTGATGCAGATGATAATGACTACACTCGTGAGGTAACTAGAAAGTGGTTTGCCGCTGCAGTAGCACGCATCTATGAACCAGGAATCAAATTTGACAATATAATTGTCCTAGATGGTAAACAAGGTGTTGGTAAGTCCACAATTATTAAATCGCTAGTGGACTCAGAATACTTCTCAGACTCGCTTCAATTATCCGATATGGATGACAACAAGAAAGCAGGAGAAAAGTTACAGGGATTTTGGATTGTTGAGATTCAAGAACTCGCTGGCATGAAGAAAGCGGACATTGAAAAAGTGAAAGGCTTTATCTCCTCAACCGATGATAAGTACCGTGCCTCTTATGGTCACCATGTAGAAAGACATCCAAGAAAGTGCGTTATCTTTGCTACAGTCAATGGGGAGCAAGGCTATCTTCGCGACTTAACTGGTAACCGAAGATTCTGGGTTATTAAGATTAACTCAACCAACACAATTCCTAACTTCAGGTTCGATAAGACATTCAAAGATCAATTATGGGCAGAAGCTAGACATTACTACGTAAGTGGGGAACCATTATTCCTTGATGAGAAGTTCTTAGAAATAGCGGCAGAATATCAAAACAATGCTATGGAGCATGATGATAGGACCGGCATAGTGGAGAAGTATCTAGATGAGCTTCTTCCTGATAACTGGGATGAATGTTCCATCGCGGATAGACAATATTACTTTAATAAAGAGTTTGATTCTAACTATTATCCTCAGGTGACATTTGGTCCAGCCATCTATCAACGTGAAGAAATTAGTCCAATAGAGATTTGGGTGGAGTGTTTCAACAAAGACAAGGCCGACTTCAACAATAAAGAATCTAACGCGATATCTATAATAATGGCGCAGATACCAGGCTGGGTTAAATCTGGTAAAACTAAGGTCATGGGTCCTTATTCTAAACAGCGATACTTCATTCGTAAAAAGTAGGAACAGGAACAAGCGGAACAAGAAATATATAACTGTTCGAAAATCGTAAATTAATTCAGTAGAGATAATTAATAGCACGTTTTAGAACTTTATAGAAAATCTTGTTCTTTTTGTTCCTTGTTCTCTAGCAAAATGACTCCCCCCCGGTCTGCAAATACATAGTATTTGAGAGTACCGGTGGGCCTACCTCAATAATACGCGAGGCCAATTTTTTCAAAAACCAAAATCGATTCTGGAAAATCAAAAATCAGAGTGTCCTTTAGGCAAGTATCTTATTATTTTATATCTTTAGATATAACTTGATATATAGGCAAGACTACGCGAATATATACATGACCAAAAGGAGGTCATGAACATGCACTATATCGAAACTAAAAAGGGCCTTGATGCTCTACTTAAAAGAACCAAAGAGTATGGCGAAAAAGCTATTCATGAAGAAGGGTTCAGCCTCGATGAATTTATCTACTGGAGAAAGGTAGTGGAAGGCTGCATCGAAGAAGGCCTCGCAATGGATGAGGTCGATTGGGAAAATGCACCAACCTGGTTCAGACCTTTATGGAGAGGGCTCAAGTAATGAAGAAGGAAGAATTAAAGTTTGGCAACAAGGTCAAGGCCATCTTTAGAAAATATGGAAAGCACATAGTCATCTGTGAGGTTTGGGAAATCTCTACCAATGAACATGCCTTATCCGAAACTTGGGTTTCCATTAAAGTTACTGGAGGAGATATAAGCGATAAACATGTTTCTTGGATGGTGGCTAATAAAATGAACGTTATGGTTCCTGTTAGTGATGTTAATGAGGTAATTATACAATGAATGATTTCTATAACTAATTAAGATACATTGTAAAACTTATTAATTTGTAATTTATGTTCATTCGCTGTTAGAAGTGATAACGGAGAACATCAAAAGTTCGTTGTTTATCCTTATGAAATATCTTGCGTTGCTTTCTTTTCAAAGCAGAAAATGCTAATCTAATTATAGATTTAACATAAACTTTATCATGATTGCGTTAGATGAGAAAAAGTGGAGAGGTTAGTTGAGTGTAGGTATACAGAAGTTTTTTGCTGGACTATTTCTTTACAACGAAATTTTAAAAATATTAAAGGAGTACTCAAATGAACAAAAACGGAATAGAGAAAAAGGAAATTACAGAAAAAGAAAAATGCAGAGTCTCTTTTTCTAAATTAAATAAAAATGCAGTTTCTATCGAAAAAGAAACTAACAAAATTAATTTCAAGTATATTAATAGCAAAAATATAAATATTGAACCCCAAATAAGTAGCGATAATAAGATCGCTCTTTATAAAAATGTTGAAGAGGGTATCGATTTAAAGTATGAGTTGGAAGAAAAGCGATTAAAAGAGAGCTTTATAATTAATCAAAGAAACAATGTTTACTCTTTTAATTTTGACATAACAATTGGTGACCTAGAGCCATTTTACAATGAAGCAACAAGATGCTTAGAATTAAAGAAAAACAACGCTGTCATATATAGGATGCTGCCTCCATATATGTATGATAGTAAAGGGCAAGAATCTAATAAGTGTTTTTATGAAATTAAGAATTTTGAAGACGGACTATTAACGATTAAACTTATCGCCGATGCGGAATGGATTAATTTAGAAGACAGAGAATTGCCAATCATCATTGATCCAACATTTGAGTTTGAGACCGACACTGCTATGTTTCACGTTTCTCAAAGTGGTGGCTCGGTTAATATCCTATCTGACCAAGATGAAGTTTTTATTGGTTATAAGAATCAAGATAATGATTTCAAGTTTTATTCTTTTCAGATAGATATTGACTGGTCTCAACTTCCTAATGATATTAGTGCTTCCGATAAGAATTTCTATTTAGAGATGCCTGTTAATTACAATATCATGGATGAAAATGATAAGATTGTAATTTTTGCTAATGGAAATGTTCTTGGAGTTTACAAGCCATCCCAACTCTTTAATAATAATATTTTAAGACTCGATGTAAGCGAGAGTTTTAAATCAGGTGAAAATGGCTCGATTATTTTGAGAATAGCAGCCGATGGATTGCTGGCACGCGCTGGTAGCGAATATTATGAGAGCAAAACATTTAAAGAGGGTGTTTATAAAGCCAGCCTTCAAGTAAGAGATTCTTCGGGTAATGAAATGGCGAAACTTATTGTAGAGCCAAAACAAGAAAGCAAACAATATGTTGAATATGATATGGGAGTTTCTGGCGTGACTTCTGTTAATATACAAACAGGCAGATATAAGCATAGAATTAGTGACTTGTCGATTAATAGTGGCCTTTTAACATTAAATATTAGTCATATCTTTGATTCAAAGAATAACTCTAATGGTGTATTTGGCCAAAAGTGGGGATTATCTATTTGTCGTCGCTTAGTAAAAGAAACTCTTAATAATGGTAATAAGGCAATTATTTATATCGATGAAGATGGTGTTAATCATTATTTTATTGAAAAATGGTTTTATAAAAACGGCAACACCAAAATGTATGTCGACATTCAAAATGTTACTCTTTCAGAAAACAATGAGCTGGTGACAAGAAACGGAGAACCGGTTGAATACGAGATTATAAACGATGAAGGATATGAATATATATCATTAGGTAGTGCTACAAATTATGATGCTAAAAGGAAATACTATAAATGTTATTTAAATTATAATGGCTTCAAGAAGCCTGTAATACAAGGCCAAAACAATTATTTGCAGTTTGTTTATTATGCCAATGGCGTTGTCTACTATGTCGATAATGCCGCTGTAGAATATAAAAACCGTGGTTTCGTGACTAGGATTGGAAATGAAGAAAAACGAGTTTATTTATCTAGCGAAAGCACCGCTGTTAATTTTAATACTGGAAAGGCCACTATCTATTATGGTGCAAATAAATCAAACTCTAAAGAAGTATCCCTACAAAAAGTGGCTGTTTATGAAAATTTAGATGAAGGTATTCATACATCTAGTGAATTAGAAAACTTAGAGTATGAAATGAATCAGGCTAAATATAATTTAAATGAAATAAATAAAATTTTGACTAATAAAAAAACCAATGAATTATCAGTACTTAATTCATTAACAAACATTGATGTTAATATTGAAATAACATCTAATAGTTCGGATGGACAAAGACAAATTGCCGAGAACAACAATAAGCTCTATAGCGATTTTTTGCAATTCGAGAACGAACTTATTTCTGCTTATGAACAGTTGGACACAATTGAAAGAAATGAATACTTTTTAACCAGGAGTTTTAATTCTAAATTAAAAGAACAAAAGAATTCCGCTAATGACTATATTATCGATACGAATGGCAACATTTTACTTTTTGATGGTTATGGAAGATTCGTTGGGCTGATGGATACTCATGAAAGCAAAATAGAAATTTCATATGATGGCAACTCGAACATTGAGGAAGTTAATACCAACGAGGAAAGAATATTGTTTAAGTATAAAAACAATAAGTTAGAAGCGATTAAAAAAACTAATGGCGACACAGTTAGATTTAATTATTTCTTCGACAATCTTGTTGAGATTGATAATAATGGAAGAAAAACGACATTCACTTATTTCAATGGTCTTCAAGTTTATTCAGATATAAATGATGAAGTTATTGTGGATACGCAAACTACAAACACTATCAAAGTAAAAAAATATGTTGAACCAGGAACCATTAATGAAACAAAAGTGTTCCAACCTTTCGTAGATAGAACACTTGTGCAAAATGATAAATATGAGTATTCAAATAACTTCAACGTAACGACGATTACTGACAGAATTAAAAATGAGGTGACCACAATTAATTTCGATTTTTGTGGAGAGATTCAAAAACAGGAAGATGAAGAATATATTGCACTCGCAAACTATTACAAAGAAAAACCTATTTCTATGGTTAAAGCAAAAAGGAATCCAATAGTCATTTTTACTAAGAGTGATTTTAACTCAAGTGATAGCAAATACTCGTTAGCAAGCAATGCTAAACGAAGTTATCCATCCAAAACAGATGCTTATTGTTTGAAAGTTGTTTTAAATGATCTGCCAAGCAGCAAAGAAGATTTAAAAGCTGTAACCCTGTCTACTTCTTACACAAAAGGAGGAGAAACATATAGTTTTAAGCAAACTTATGTTGGCAAAGACAACGAAACCCTCGTTTTGCCGTTCTTTATTAAAGGTGAAGTCTCCAATTTAACTGTTTCGGTTGAAACAAATTTGCAATCGCAAACCGAGCTAACTTCATATATAAACGATGTTTCTGTGATTGTCATCGAAGAAGGTTCTTTATATGAATATGATAACGAAGATAGATTATGGAAAATTAAAAATAACGGTGGTAAAACAACTTATTTATCATTCGAAGGCAAGTTGCCAATTAGAATAGAATTCAAGGATTGGAATGGTAAAACTATTACCACTGATTGCGTATACAACGAAGAAGGAAAACTTATTTCTTCTGTTGACAGTAAGGGGAATGTCAACAATTACTTATACAGTGACAATGGCAAAACCATTGAGACAAAAGAATATAATCTAAAAGATGCTTCATTAGTTAGAAGTAGCCTATCTTCTTATGACGATAGTAGTAAAACATATTCGGAAATAGGTGGCATTAAAGATTCAAGTGGGAAATATCCATCTAGTATAGTGGCGCTTTATCCAGGCACAGATATTGTTAAAACCATTGTCGAATTAGATGGAAATAAAACCGAATACAATATCCATCCTTTGTCTAAAAAAGTAGTTGGTTTAATCAAAGAAAGTGATGGTCTTAAAAATTCAATATCATACATTTATAATCGTGATTTTTTGACAACCATTAAGGACAATGAAACAGAAGTTAATTATACTTATGACGGGAAAAAGAGAATTAAGAGTGTAAAGATTAGAGGTTATGGTTACAATACTATTTATAATACCTATAGTGATGATGTTGCCGTTACTGATAAACAAAACAACTCTTATTCGCACGGCTCAATAATAAGTACCACTTATAATGGCACTTATACGGTGACTAGTAAATTCACAAAAGATAGTAATTTGCTTAGTGTAGTTCAAGGCGAAACCGGTAATAATTATTCTTCGTATTTTGCTTATAATGATGATAAATTGCTTGTTTCTAGTGAAACTATTAAAGAAGGTGAAAATAGTTATCACGAGACAGTTTCTTATTCATATAACGAGAGAAATCATATCTCAACTTTGATTAAAGAAATAGAAGAAAACGAAGTGACTATTGAGAAGGTTGAAAAAGCTTTCCAATATAATGGTAACGACGCTCTAACTCAATTAGATTTGTCTATCAACAACGCTTTAAGCCAATCAGTAGCTTATTCTTATAATGATGATAATCTTTTAATGAAGGAAATCATTAATGACGATTATGAGATTAATTATGGCCGCGATGCCCTTGGAAGAATAAACCATCGAGAGATTAAAATTGGTATGAATGCGACTTTTTGCCATACTCTTTCTTATTTGCAACAAGATGGCAATTCTTTAGACTTGATTGCAGAAGATAATATCAAAGTAATTGATTCAAACAATAATCAAACATCTGAGATTTATAGGTATTCGTATGATGTCAACGGCAGAGTTGTTGAAATCAATATTGATAATAAGAAAATTGCTTATAAGTACGATAGTGTAGGAAGATTAATTTCTGAGCATAATGAATTATTGGGAGTCGTTAATGAATTTGCATATGATAAATTAGGCAATATCATTTCTAGAACAACTCATGATTTAACAGATGAATCATTTATCAATCATGACAAATTTGTTTATTCCTGTGATAATAGGCATTTGCTTGTAGCGGTAAACGATGACAGCATCACTTACGACGCCTATGGAAGAATGGCTTCATATAGGGGCAAAGAATTTATTTGGAATAACAATGGTACCTTAAAGAGCGTTTCTACACATTCTAACTTAGTAAGTCAATATGTTTATAATGATCAAGGCATAAGATATAAAAAGGCTTTGGCTAGTGGCGATACTGTTAGATTTATTCTTGACGGCAATAAAATCCTAAAAGAGGAACACGCCTCATATAGTATCAATTATCTTTATAACGTTAATGGCTTATTAGGTTTCGTTTTCGATAATGAAGTTTACATTTATGAAAGAAATATTTTTGGTGATATCATTAGAATTTATAGCAAAGATGCTGAAATAGTTGGTGAATATAAATACGATGCTTTTGGGAATGTGACAATTGTCGTAGATGTTGATGGCATTGCTTCAATTAATCCATTTAGGTATAGGGGTTATTATTTTGATAACGAAACAGGATTGTATTATCTAAATTATCGTTATTATGACCCAAGTATTGGTAGGTTTATATCTCCTGACGATATTAGTTACATTAATCCAAACATTGTTAATGGTCTCAATATCTATGCATATTGTGGTAATGATCCGATAAATAGAGTTGATCCAAATGGACATTTTTGGATTTCATTAATTATTGGTCTAACTCTTGGCATTATTGTTGGTTTCACAACTGCTGCATACTCTGACTATAAAGATGACGGGGTCTGGTTTAATGGCAAGTGGCAAGATTATGTTTTCGAGATAGGACTTGGCGCTATAACAGGAGCAATTGGTGGTGGGGTTGGCTCTTTCTTCAGCGCCACAAATTTTATAGCGGGATTTGTTATAAGCGCGACTCTTGGAGCTGGATCTCAAATAATAAGCGACTTTTACTATGGAAATTTAAATAACGATTCAAAATGGTATGAAATTGTGCTTTCTGGCGTAAAAGGCGGAATAATTGCAGGAGTTAGTTATACATTGTCGTTTGGTGCCACTAGGTTTATGGCATCAAGGGAATTTGCGAGAATCGTTGGCTCCAATACAAGCAACCATCATATCAATCAAGCCTTAGCGAGGGCTGGTTTAAATGGAAAAATAGGCCAAGTTGGTAAAAGCGGGATTATTCGAGAAATAATGAATAGTGACTATCTTGGATATTTCAACACAATGTTTAATTGGCTGCTTGATACACTTTATGGGGCATTACAATAATGAAAAAAAGGTTTGTTTGTAGAAAAATGCTGAAAAATGGTCTCTATTGCATCATTCTTGATTTAATAGGTAATTCATTATTAGCCTTATTATTAATTCTGTTAGTCAAGAATATGGACAGAATCTTTTCGATTTTAATCTCAACAGGTATCGCTTTAGTATTATTGCTTACAATTTTTATGCTAATGCTGCCTTATTTTGGAAAAATATCCTCTGATGGTGACAATATAGTGCTATCAAAATTTAACAAAAAATACACAATAAAAACCGGGCAAAAGGTCGTTTTTAATTTCTACAATCCGTGGACACCACGATTAACTAATAGTCCAATTTATCCAATGAAAATTAGAGTTAACGGAACAAAAGAAATGATACCGATTCAAATTATCGATAAAGAAGTTATAGAGTTTTTGAGATCTAAATTAGTCTATACCGTAAATCCTCCAGATTTTGACTTCGACAAAATATAAGAAAATGAATACGAATTTTTAAAAGAAAAAATGCCCATGAATACTAAAAAGAAAAGTATAAAAATATAAAAGTATATTGGTTGAAATAGATGCTATATATCTTTGGTTTTTCTATCTTTTTTGCAACCGTTCATAATGTTGGCATGATTCATACTTTCATGATTATTTTACCTGAAACGCAGATATATAACGACGGAAACAAAAGAACTGCAGTTATTTTTGCGAATCACTATTTAATTTCTAAAGGTAAAGGTTTGTTGGTCGTTGACTATAATAAAGTATCTGAATTTAAAAAGTATTTAGTGGCCTATTATGAAGATAGGAATTTAATCACCATCAAAGGATTTCTCAAAGGCTGTTTAATAAAGCTAAAATAACCATAATTACAGAATTAACCGTTGGCTATTATATTTCAATATCGTAGAATAAAAGTAGATAATCATGCAAAAGGAGGAATAGTATGAAAAATAAGAACATTTTTCTTTGCTTAACATCACTAATTAGTGCATCTTTATGTGCTTTTTCGTTTTGCAATAATTTTAATACCAAACCTGTTTACGCTGACATCGATGCAAACAATAGCCAAGAGGCATTTATTATCAATAACGATGTAGGCGGTTCATCAAAAGATGCTTCTGTTGTTAGTTCCTTGACGATTCCTCGAAAGAGAAACATGATTGGCGATGATTCATTTTCGAATTGTTCAAACAAGATTTTAGAAAAAGAAGAAATTGAATTTAATATTTATGATGTTCTTTCTGAAAAAAACACTTCACTTCAAAACATGCTATCAGCATTTGATGAAGGGACAGATGAATATAAAAAAATAGCAAGGTTATGTGTTGTTACTGAAAGGTGCATTGCAAATTGTAATCAAAAACAAGTCACATCATTAAGAGAAATTGCTGCAATGGCAAGGAATAGCAACGTTTCAGGCACCAGGTCTACGAATGATGCCATCGTCAATGGTGCACTAGCTTACTTTGCTTTATGCAACTATGACTTATCATATGAACTTTTAGCGCACGCTTTTGATGATGAAGTTGAACAATATCCAGATTATTATGTTCCAGTACATGGTTATAGGATTTTTCAATCAGATTTAACATATTTCGTAGCGAATGACTCATCAAATACTCCGTCTGGTTTTATTGCTAACCGTCCAGATTTGGAAGGAACTTTTATTTTTGATGATGGAAACGGTGGAAAATGCATTCGATATCCTGCGATAGGGAATTCATATGAACAGGATTTGAGATTCGCTATACAAACATTTGATTTTACTAAAATAAATAAAAAAGTAACTATTAGAGATAGATATGATTTTGAGCCTGATAAATACACTGGTTTAGAGGCTTACGTAATTAATCATTTGTACAACTTGCAGTTACAAGAAATATTAAAAGTTTACGATTTTCGTATCACTTATGATTTCTCACACTTTTTACGTTTAAAAACTATCAGCAAGTCTAATTCTGTTTGGACAATTGAAGTAAAAAACCCGAACTCTACACCTGTTGAATTTATATACAACAAGAAAATGTGCCATTTTGATGATGCTAAAAATTGGACAAATTTAACAGATGTATCTTATAAGACCGTTTCCGGCAATTCAACCGAGATTGTCACTATAAGTGAAAATTTATTTGCTACAAGTGTGAGCTTTTCGTTCTTTAATGGCGCAACTAAATATATGATTTTCGGCGATGGATTATCTGATAATGGAATGATTGACTTTCGAATTAACCAGAAGTCACAGACTTACAATACCAGAATTCGTTTAATGGGCAAAGATAATAATAAATGGCTAATTAAATTGAAGAATACAACCAGTAATCAAATGTTGGTTGAATATAATACAAAAATGTGCTTTCATTCCGATGCTCAAAATTGGACAGGGCTTCTAGATTTAGCGGAATTTTTTTTACAAGCTGGTGAGACACGTTATATTTACATTTCCGAAAATGGAACAGCCACATCAATTGCAATTACTTTAAGTGGCCAAACACTGCATTGTAGTTATTATGCGAACAATTTAAGTACAAGTGGTACAATGTCTTTAAGCTCTTCTTCAAGATCTTCTAGAATAAGAATTGAAAACAGAGGAAAGTCTGGCACAAAGTGGAACATCAGGGTTAAGAACCCAACTAACCATGATATAATTGTCCATTATAACTGCAAAATGTGTTTTGAGGGTGATGCAAAGAATTGGACTGCTCTTGGCAACAATGAACGTATCGTTGTCGTTGAACCTCATAAATATGAAGATATACAAATAAGTGAAAATTGGTTTGCAACACACATCACATTAAGTTATGTCTCTGGAAGTACGAGATACATAACGTATGCCAATGAACTGAACGTGAATAAATCGATCCATATGTATTGGAATACAAAGAGCGCTTAATTATGAAAACAGATTTGATTGTTAAAAGAGCCTCCATTTTTGTTCTATCTATAACGTGCTTAGCATTTACTAGTTGCAAATATTATGGAGACATAAATTACATTGATGAATATGAAAACGAAACCGAAAAAGGCGCAATTGAACGATTAAGAAACTGGGATATTAATTTGCCAGATAACACAGTCCTCATCAAAAAGCAATATAACAAAAACAAAGGATCAGACGGTGGCTTTGATGGTGTCTATTATCATTTTGAAGTAGACAAAGACTTTGACTTCAACAAAAATGTACTGTCATCAGATTTAGAATCTTGCAACAAGGTCTTTATGAATTTTTTTAATGCTCACGAAGATTTTGGTGAAGATAGACCGAGTTTTGAAAATGATGCTTTGTGTTTAATTTCTGTTAGGCTCAAAAATATTTCGGAAACCAATGATAACAATGTTTCAAGCTATACCCATATTTATTTGGATAATGATACCGAATATTTAAGAATGGAACAGGTTGGTGATAAAATTTTTGTTGGGAAAGGATATTTTGTTCTTCAAGAAAGTAATCACAACTCTAAATATTTATACTCTTTCCTTCGTATTGATAGTTCGGAACGGCAAGTTACTATAATTGATAATGATAATACTTAAAACATAGAAAATATACCATAAATTACCATATTTACTAATAAGGATTACCTTGCCTCTCTTGGAAAAATGTCGGTGGCAGATAATTGAAATCACGATTGTAGTATCAATCGATTCTTGCAAATCCATAGCCCAATATGGTATAGCGTAATAATGAAATATCGTCATATCATTAATGATAATGACGAGCCCATTTAAGATTTGTTGCTATAAACAATAAGGATATTAGAATGAAAAAATAGCAACCTTTGTATTATTAAGTTTTTTAATGATCACTCTTGAGACGACCGCTACAGCAAAGGGTAATCCAGAACTAGAGAACATTAGAAAGCAAATCGCGGAACTCGATAAAAAATCTCTCGCTCGAACTATGCGATTTCAGAAGGAATCGACTTTGAAAGCACAATTGATTCGCTTAAAGAGTATAAAACCTTACGTGAAGAATTAGATAGACAATATATAAGCGCAATGGTCAATGCGAAGGTGTATACACCTGATATGCTAAGAGCCGCTCTAAAGATTATCGCTCAACAACAAAAAGACACTCCTGAAGGAAAGAAGAAAATCATTGCAACTCTTTTTTCTGTCATTGTATTTACAAAGCTTAAAAATATTATTTTCAAAATACTTAATTTTTATTGCAGAAATGGTGTTTAGAACAATCCACAAAACTATAGGAACAGAAGCAATCGTTAAAACTACTGGAATTTTGGGAGATTCAGTAAAGATTTTCTTAAATAAGGTAACATAATCACTCGCTGAAGTCTCGGTAGTATCAACCTTGGATATCAGGCCATAACTAAAAATACCAGTTAATAAACCGATTAAAGAGAAAACAATTCCATACCTTTGATATGTTTGGGAACTTATTAAATTTCCGCTTCTCCAATGAGTATTGGCTGTTTCATCGAGAAACCTTTCAGACCTTGTTAAGCCGATGCAACCAAAAATGATATCAAAAATAGCGTTAGAATCTTCCTTTGAACTGTATGAAGAACTATTGTGACAAGCATCAATTTTAGAATAGACTGTTGCAAGCTTAGCAAGCTTAACGTTCAGCAAAGGTTTAAAAGAGGATTTACTGACCATTTCTTTTATGTATTCGACAAAAACGCTATTAACTAATAGAGAAATGCTTCCGACAGCAAGAGCATTACAAACATAAATAAAATCCCAAAATGAATAGATTCTAATTTGATGAGATGCGGCGGATTTAACGACTTTGTTCTTTCTGTCCTTTAAAAAATTATTTATAGAGTTAATATTGACCGTTTCATCTATCGCTGACACGGTGGCCAAAGAATCATCGAAATAAAGGTGTTCAGTTGGCTTTTGCAGAAAATCATATATTTTTTCTTTATATAGTGTGTAATTGCACCCTCCTGTAAAACTATCTTGAATAAATCTCCAGAGTGTATGTTCGTCGTAACTGTGTTGGAAGGCAACCAGCAAAGTAAAGTAATCGTAATATATCATTGGTGAAATGTTATCTTTGCTCAAATAGTTGTCATCAACTGTAAATTTTAAATAGATTCCTTTATTATTTGATAATTTATTTGCTATTTTTTTGTTTGCAATATTTCTATATTCTGGAAGTGCAGATGTATTGGGATCGTCGTAAATAGGGAACCGTTTTTTAAAGCCTAAGAAATTATTTAAATCAATAAATGAAAAAATCTTAGGCAAATAATTACATGTTTTTGTAACTTGCTTTGATTTTTCAATAGCCTCTTCAATTAAATAGTTGCAGTTGTTAGAATCATAGTTAATACTCGGAAGAAATGAATCTGCAACCCCATTCTTCAATAAAGAAATATTAAGAACTCCACTTTTTGAGACAACAGCTATTACTTTGACATCGTTAGTAAAAATGCTTATCGTATCAAAATAATCTTTGATTTTGCCAATGCTTTTGATTAGCGAATTAGCCTTTAAAACAAACAAAGTACTTTTGTATGCTTTTGTTAACTCTTCTTTAAATGGCGCAATCAGTTTATAATACTCGTCAAAAACTTTTTTATTCAACTCAAAATTGCTGCCCTCAACATTTTTCATTAAATCAATTGTCGTTTTCTTTAATGAACCTTTATCGACAATTCTAGGATTAATGTGCCCATCGTCAATGCCATATTTATATATATCATCAATGTTGTCGCTTACATATTTTAAGCATTTTTTGAAAGAAGCTTTTATATTATCCTTAATACTTTTTGAACTAATAATTTTTATTATCTCAACATTATTTAGAAGGAATAACACAAAATTATTTTTCGCTAAATCGCATATTTTTGGAGGAACAAAACTGCCTTTTTTGTTAATATATTCGTATCTTTTAACTTGTTTTGATAAAGGTAAGTTCTGCTCGTTAAGAAAATAATCAATAAACTCGTTTGTTAAAAATGTACCCTGTTCTTGATTGATGTTAACCGATTTATTAGCTAGTCTCTTAAGAATTGTAGAGTAACAACACAAGTAAGGAAAAGAACGAGTGCAAAACATTACATAATTTGTTTTGATTGAAATAGAATTGTTTAGCATAAAGATTGTTGTTAATAGATTCTTTTAGTATAAACGATAACTAGATAAAAACAAATGCTTATGAGATGAATATTGATTTTTTAAGGAATACTTTGAGCTTGCTCGTAACTGGCATGGTTGAAACCTAGTAAGCTTCTGACGAACTATAAATCACTTTACCATATCCTAAAATCCATCCTATCAAACGATTTGATTGACCAACTTTAATACTATTCAAATCTGGCTTTTGCCCGGAAAGCATCGTAAATTCATCACAAAATAACTTCAGCATTAATTTATTTAACGGATCATACTTTTCAAAAATTACAAGCAAATCGATATCTGAGTGATTGCGATTACTCCCTTTTGTGAGCGAACCATATAGTATTATTGTCTTAACATTTCTAAAAGAGGTATCGAATTTCTTGATGATGCTTTTTGTAATCTTTTTAACCTCAAAAATAGTCATTTGCGGTTTTTCTTTTAAAAATTCTAGAGATCGTTTTTTGGGTTGTTCAATTATAAAAGAATCAATCGGCTTGAATTCTTTGACCAACTTATAAATATTTTTATATCACCATAATTCCTAATTACTGTAAGAAAATATTAGCAACTGTTTGTTTGGGTATAAAAAACATTGTTCATAACAAACAAGGTCAAATGATGTATAATGACTTTAAATATGTGGAAAAAGAAAAATGCAATCAAATCTCTAAACTGGTCTTTATCTATTTCTTCTTTTATTGGGGCACTTTTGTCTTTTATATTACTTCCAAGTAATTTATGGTGGATTGGGCTAATTATATTTGTAGCAACATTTATAATAGTGTTTTTTACAATATATTTAGTATTAAGATTCAAGAAGAGCCACAGAATCTCTGGTAGAGGCTCGGTTTTTATTGAATCTAGGTATGGTAATGTTTTGAACATTAAAAAAGATAAACGTGAAAAATCAAAACCGGTTGTTGTAATTCCTGTTAATTCTTCGTTTGACACTATAGTGGAAGATAGCCCAAGCATTGTAGACAGAATTGTTGAGGGGACTTCGATTCATGGACAATGGTTAAGACAATATGCATCAACACCAGAATCATTAGAAAAACTCAATAAAGATATTAATCAGTTTATTGCTGGCAAACAATGGTCTCCTATTAAAGTTTTAAAAAATAAAAGAGGCAATAAGGATGTATATCCATTGGGTAGTTATGTTTTTGTTGAGAGGGATGACTATACATTTTTGCTTTTTGCTTTAACTGAATTTAATGAACATAATAAAGTAATTAAAAAAGACGCTGAGGAATTCACATATTTAATGAAACAACTAATGGATATTACTGATGAATGTGCCGGCAAACATGTTTATGTACCAGTTATGGGCACAAAGATTGCGCTATTCGGAATAGATGAATTATCTTCATTCGAATATATTAAAAATGCTGCTTTGAACAAAAAGTGCTCCTTAAGGGCATCAATATCTATCGTTATTTATGAAGGTTCTAGGGACAAAGTATCAATTTATGATTAAGGAGGCGTTGCTATGAGCCATAGAGTGTTTATTAGTTTTAAAAAAGAAGATCGTCGATATAAAGATGCAATTGTTAAAAGACTTGAAGAAAAAGAAATACAAGTTAATCACTTAGACGAAACGATTCAATCAGACAATATTGATTATGTAATGCAACAAATTCGAGATAAATGGCAAGGATCAACAACAGTTACCGTATTTTTGATAGGCGAACACTCATCAGAAAACGAGGGTGTTGATATTCATGGAAGAAATCACCAAAGCTTTATAATCAGGGAATTGAGGTCTGCTCTTTCCGATAGAGACGGGAATCCTCGTGATGGCATTCTTGGTGTTGTTTTGCCAGAAATGGAACAAAAAGTTTACGGTGGTTCATATAAATGCGAACATTGTCAACAAACGATAAATGTTGTCAATATAGATGATTCAACCGTAATTAGAGAGTTCTCTAAAAACTATTACTTAAAAGCGAATCAATGCGGACATTATGACGAAGATGGTCGTTTTTGTGTTTTATGCAGATATAGTGAATTTATGAATGATCCTGGAAAATATATTGATAGAGCATATGATAAAACCAATGAATCAATCGCTAAGTGTGTAACTTATAAAGGAATTAATCATAGAGGTAATTACTGATTAGAGAATGTTTCATCAATCATAGTAAATCAGCAAAAGTGCTATAAATAAATCATAGTAAATCAGCAAATATGCTTTAGAAAAATCATAGTAAATCAGCAAATATTGTTGACTTAATTGGTTTTTATTTATAAAATACAAACATGAACCTTATTAGAGAAGATTATTTCCAAAAACTTGACCAATGGTGGAACAGCAATAGAAAAGAAGCCGTTATTGTTTTGGGGGTTAAAGAAGTAGGCAAAACTCATTTGATTAAAGAATGGCTTAAAGATAGAAATATACCCAATACTTTTTTAGATGAAGAAAAATATAAAAATATTAAAGATATATTCAGCGAGGTGAAATCAACGACATTTGACACGTCTTTAGCGATTGTCAACAAACTTATGTATGACGGTTTAGAAAAATTAATTGTCATTGATGGAGTAATGCCTACTGATGAAGTTATTGTCCAATTAAAATCGCTTTGTTCTAATTCTAAACATCGTTACATATTAATTAGCGATTATGTAGAGTATGTATTTAATAATATAAGGTTTTTGCCTGTTGGCTCTATGTATAAAATGTTAGTAAAACCCTTATCATTTAAGGAATACTGCAATGTTAAATTTAATAAATACATGATTGATTCTTTGCTAACGGTTTTGCTCAATGAAGAAGGGACTAAACTGCCATTTATTGATAAATTTGAAAGTGCTTGGGAAGAATATTCTCGTTTCGGCGGATTTCCTTCTGTTGTTGAAACTTTGCTTAACAAAGGAATGGTGGCGGCAGATAAGGAACTGCTCAGGATAAAAAACGAAATAAATTCTTTTGTCAATAACTTACCATTTTCAAATAGTTTGACTTCGTTGTTAGATAACTTTTCTAATGAGAGAAGTTCTATATATAAGAGGTATATTTTTTCTTCTATTACACAAAATGGAACCTATCAAAGATTCAAAAGAGCAATAAATATTCTAGCAAAGATAGGTATTATCGGCGTGCTTCCAATAGAAGGCGAGCAAGTTAATTTTGAATATTGCGATTTATTTTTATGTGATCCAGGACTTGAACACATCTGGGGTAGTAAAACCAATAGAGAACACGCAATAGAATCAGTAGTGTATTCATATGGCGTAAGGAATGGTTATAAGCCTTATCGATTAGTTTTAGATGCAAACAGAATTATTGATATTGTTTATGATGATCAAATACCTTTGGCTATTGATATCAAACTTAAAGATACAAATTCTTCAACTTTAAGCGCCGCTAAGTTTGATTATTTTAGAGAAAAAGGTATGACATATAAACCTTTTATTCTTGTGGATAAAGGTTATACATCTTCAAGGCACGTTGATAAAGCGTGGATTCTTCCAATATGGGCCTTTTTGTTAATGGAGTAAACGATTATGGCAAGAGAAAAATACATCAAAAGAAACATAGATAAAACAATCGTTGATTGGTTTAAAGACACTAACAAAGTTTTAATGATTTTAGGCGCAAGACAAATTGGCAAAACAGAATCGGTTAAACATTTTCTAAAAAGTCAATTTAAAATAGAAGAAGACGAAAGACTACCAATCCTTAATATAGAAACCACCCCAGGAGTTAAAGAAGCAATTATTTCTGGAAAAGCGGAAGGTGGCTCTTCCTTTATAAGAAACTTATTCGCTAATGCAGGAGTATATGCTGATCTGGATATTTGCAAAGTAGTTTTTATTGATGAAATACAAGCTATCTCAAATTCCAAAAAGAATATGGCAAAAGAAGAAATAAAAGCAATTATGTCGAAACTAATGGAAGAAGATGAATTTCGTTTTATTTTTTCTGGTTCGCTTCTAGGCGCGAAAATAGGAAATTTGGAAGAATTTACTAAAGAGTTGCCTGGCGGAATCACTCACTCAAGAATGTATCCAATTAATTTTGCGGAGTTCATTGAATACGCTGACGGAAATAGAGAAAGAATTGAAACTGTTAGGAATGAAATCTTTTCTTCAAAAACAATCGATGAAGATAATCACATCTATTTATTAAAAAAGTTCGCAGAATACTCCTTTGTCGGAGGCATGCCTAAATCCGTATTAGCATATTTTGATAATGATGGCTTTATGGTTTCAAACAGTATGGATGCCATCTCAACTTTAGTTGGTGATTATATTCAAGACACAGAAAAGTACTATGAAGATGAACTAAATGCCGATATTGGAATTAATATCTTTGAATATCTTTTATCTGGATTAAAAGAAAACGACAAGAAAAGATTGATGAAAAAGCTTAACGCTGACCCAGAAAGAATCTTGTATGAGTTCATAATTGATAGTGATGTTGGATTGTTGGTTAAGAATATTGAAGAATTAGCTCTTCCTATCAGCGAGCAAAAGGAACCAAAAACATATTTCAACGATGTTGGCTTTATGAGGCTTTTAATCAAGCGCAGCTTAGAAAAATACAAAAAGTTCGAAGATACCCCTAAAGGATTAAAAGATTACTTTGATGTTAGAAATCTTGATGATGTTAAAAATGATTTTCTGAATTTAGTGGATAATAACGGTGGCGCAAAAATGAATGGCGTCGGTCGAATATTTGAACAGATAATTGCTCAAGATATGAAATCCAACTCGTATTCGTTTGCCTATTCATATAAAAAGAAACCTATAGAAAGCGAATTAGAATTTATATTGATAGATGATTATTCCGCCGTTGAAGTAAAGTCTGGTGGATTTGAAGATTATCCGTCTTCTCTTGAATATGCCAAAACTGGTAAAAAAGTATTCTTCTTAACAATGCTTCCTTATTTAGGGGAATGTGAAACTAACTTTATTTTACTTCCAATCTATACTTTATGTTTAATCTCGCAAAAAGAATTATTAAGTGTCACTTTTGAAGAAGCTGGTAGTTACACCAAAGACCTATTGGAAAGTGGCAAATTACCAAACACCAAAGGATTCTGCTAGTCTTAAACATTTTTTCATTTTCTTTTTAGCAACTCTTTTTAACATAATCTTTTTATAAATAGATGAAAATAAGCAATAGTACTTTAATACAATTCAAAAACGGAGAAAATGATGCAGTTGCCGAAGTGTATTTTGCTTTAAAACCTATTGTTTTTATTATTTCTTCTTATATGTCTAACTAATGTAGATTTTTCAACTCACGATAGGCCACTGTATATGCTGAGAAAAGTAAAAAAATAAAACCTCCTTTGTTGTTGCCTACAGGAGATTTAATTATAACTTATCAAACTAAAATCAACTTTTTGAGATAAAACGGAATTTAGTTTAAGAATTCACATTGCCATATTTTAATTGCATTTCAACTATCATTTATAATGCTTTTATTTTATAATATGGCTAGATATGAATGATATTTCTCCTTTTGACTTTAGTAAAGAATCTTTTAACGAACAAAGTAACATTTCATTTTGCTATTTAGAGGGAAAATGGGAACAAATAAGTATTAGCGATATTGAAAAATATAAAAAGATTAATCCCCAAGACTGGCAATTAGCGAGATTAAATTCAATAAATCACAAATATTTCGTCGCAATCCAAACAATCGCAAGACAAGAAGAGAGATATTTAAAAGAATGGATCGAACATCATCTAAACCTCGGAATCGATTTTATCTACATTTATGATAATAATGACGAAGATGGCCTAGATGATTTTTTAAAAAGTGTCTTAACCGAAGAAACTTACAACAAAATAGAAGTTATACCTTGGCACGAACCAATGGAACTTCAGCAATTTGCTGCTCTACAAGATTGTGTAGAAAAACACAAATTCGATATTAAATGGCTTTTAACTATAGATGTTGATGAATTTTTAGTATTAGAAATGTCCTTAAAAGATTTCTTAATGGAATTTGAAGACGCTTCCGAAATCTTTCTAAGTTGGGAAAGCTTTAACGCTAGTGGGCAGTTATATTATGAAGATAAGCCAGTAATGGAAAGATTTACCGAAACTTTTTATTGCAAGGATGCAGGTGGTCAAGGCAAGATTTTCTTTAGACCAACACGATTGCTTCATTGGGGCATACATTCAGCTAGTTTGACCAAAGGAAAAACAGTTAATGTCCTACACAAAGAAATAGTGGCCCCTCAGCCATTTGCAAACATCTATCAAAAAGCGTGGATTAAACATTATTTCACAAAAAGCCTCGAAGAGTGGAACGAGAAGATTAGAAGAGGCTGCTGCGATTCTTTTGCCTGTCGCAAGTATTCTCTCTTTTTTGATGCGAATCCAAAAATGAAAAAATATTATGATCCAAACGCCCAATTCATACAAAAGCACTCATTAGACCCAAAAGAAAATAATAATAAGGAGAACAAAAAGGAATGAAACCAGAAGCCGAATTAAAAAAACCAACAGAAATACCATCAAACAATAACGCCTATTGCAAAAGAAATTCTGATTTAGAAGATGTTGAAAAAAGAGATTTGTTTTCCAAAAATTTTAACTGCCATAATAGAGCCAGAAAAACAGTTCTATTTGGGTCTCCTATTCATTATTTAAATACAGCAACCAATAAATACGAAGATATCGATTTGTCTTTAAAAACAAACGAAGATTCTGTCGTTAACGACACTAATGGCTTTAGAACGGTTTTTAATAAAAACGCAAAATCAAATTCCGTTTTTGAAATAAGCAAAAACAATTACACAGTATCCTTAAAACTAGTAAATCAAAATGGTGCAAAAGGTGAAGAAAAATCATATAACAAACAAGTAAGCGATGACTCCAAATTTATTGTTAAAGAAAACAATGATGTTAAATACAATTACAAAGTTCTTAATAACAAAGTCAAAGATGAAATAGTGATTAATAAAAAACAAGATGATTACAAATATGATTTTATTATTGAAGTTAATAATTTAGAAGTGCAACTTGCCGATGATGGAATTATTAATTTGGTTGATATCGAGACAGGTAAAATCAAATTCTATATTCCTAGACCTTTTATGGTCGATAATGACGGTAAGCAATCTAAGGATATTGACTGTTTAGTGACAAAAAACAGCGAATCGTCTTATTTGTTGTCTTTAATTCCAAATGCTGGATGGCTTAATGATAAAGAATGTTCTTTTCCGGTTGTTATTGACCCAGAAATAGTGGAATACGATGACAACATCCCATTTACTATTAGAACTTATCATAAATCGTTCATTTATAGTTCAGCTGGTACTGGTTACTTTTGGGAGTTAACATCTGATCAAACTTACTTGGACAGTAATTATAGACTCGAAATAATCCTAGACATAGATAGCCTTCATATACCAAGAAAAGACATTACATCGCTTATTTTAAATCTCACCCCTTTTAACGGCTCGGCCACTTTGTATATAAATGGGCGATTGTACAACTTTACTCAATATGGAATAGACCTAGCTCCTCTTCTCACATCTAATTCCAATTTCCATTTTATTATTGATATAGCGGAAGGCTCATATCTTTATGGCAATATTCATTCTTGGCCATATGATGGAGTTTATTTTGAAATAGAATACATTTTTGATGAATTTGGAAACACCAAAAAAGACATACAATTGGATGAAAGCATCATTTCGAGCATCGAATTAGCAAATGGCGATTTAATGGCGACAATTGCTGATACAGTAGTTAAAACAGGAAATTTGTCTATACCAATTTTCCACAACTATCGTGTGAATGATAATGACTTCAAGTGTGGCAAATACTTTATGCTTAACTTGCACCAAAAAATAAAGCAAGTAGGTGATAATTATTTTTATCTGAACCAAAATGGACAATACGAAAGAATTGATGAAAAGTTCTATTACATTGGGAATGGTTGGTGTAGATATTACGTTCAAAAGAATCAATTGACACTTGATTCCAACCAAGAATTAGTGGTGGTCATCAATGGCGTTACTTATAAAGTTTATCGAGAACTCATTACTGATTCAGGATTATCTTTTTCTTCGCGATTAGAAAATGTTAATAGCATTAGATACATAGATCAAAGGATAGATGAAGAAAAAGAATTGCAAGACTACCTTGACAACTGTATATCCTCACTAAAATCTCTTAAATTATTCAATTATAATACTAAAACAAGGATAAGCTTCGGTTTGTCAATGTCTTATGAATATGACAATTTTTCATCTTTTTTAAGTATGACATCCTATTATATTTTGATAATGGATGAAGCCACAATCCTTCAATACTTGTCATTACTAGAACAAATTGATTCGTTAAATATACAAATATCTGATTGCAATTATCGCTACAGCAAGATTGATAGTGATGATACAGATCAAAGGCAAATTATAACAGACCAAATAATTCAATATAATGAGCAAATAACATTAATCAACAACCAATTGTCAAATATTGTGGATCAAGCAAAAAAACAGAAAAGTCAAATAGAAAAACTATATTCAAACTATTTAACAAAAAGGAAAGAATATCAAGATTTGAGAAGATTATTACCATTGTGGGTTCTGGATAATGGCTCCATAAAATATGGTTTTAATTATCTTGGGAATCTCTGTGCAATATTTAACGATAGTAACGACTATTTATCTATTATTTGGAAGTTAATGAATATCCAAGAAGAACAAAAGGAAATAATCGGGGAAGTTATTACCAATGATAAATCAGCCGTTTTTGAATATGATTATTATGGAAAGTTGCTTTCGATAAACAATGATGGAAAAATAGTAAAATTCAACTATAACAACGATAAATTAGAAGGAATTTTTTACCCCAATTGTCAATTCGTTCGTTTCCTATATAAGTCAACGAATCTCTTAACTTCTATAGCAACATCCAATCAAAAAATATATGACTTCTCATACGATAATTTGGCAAGAGTTAATAACATAAGGACTAGTTCTTTTGTTAATACTCTTGACATATCATCTATCCGTGTTTTAAAAGAAACAAACTATTATTCAAATTTATCAAAATATCAAACAAGCAATATAAGCATTACATATCAAGATTGGAAAACAACTATATGCGATAATGACAAATATGCTTACTATTTCTTTGATAGCAATAGACATGTTTACATGTCATACTCTAGTTATAATAGTGTTTATGATAATTTAAAATTATCATATTTGGACAAAGAATTCTGCTTAGTAAATATTTGCCCTAAAAAGACATGGCAGAGAGTCGATTCTGTATCAACGATGGACGCTGAACTGCAAGATATTTTGGACGAAATGAATATTTCTTCTAATGCTTTGCCAAACATTTCATCTTTGACCAACGGGCAATATCCTAATTATGGTGAAGCAGATTATGTCATTTCTTACTTAGACTACTTTAATAGAGTCATAGAAGAAAAGACAAATTGGCAAAAAATTGCCACAAATAAATATGTTAGAACAATAACTAATTATTTTTACGGGGCGCAATATTACTTAAATCCTTGTATTAAAAAAACAATAACTCATTACGAAAGCTCAAACCCATCTAATTCTCAATCTATAATTGAAAAATATAAGGAAATTGAAGAATACGAATATGATGCTAATAGCAGGATAACGAAAACTAAACACTATGTTTTAGGAGAAGAATTAGTAAATGGAATTGATATATCAGAATTCGAATATGATAAAAAAGGAAATCAAATAATTAAAAGATCTTACAATACTTTAGATTCTGCTACTAAATTCTACGAAGAAAGTGAATACTTTGATAATGGTTTATTGTCTAAAGCTTTTAGCGACACAAAAGAAAATGTAACTCATTATTCTTATGACAGTTCAGACAATTTAATATCTGAACTCCATACCGATGATATAAAAGTATCTTATGGTTATGATCAATTAGGAGCATTAAACTCTATTTCGCAATCGACCGAAATAGGAGAACAGAATAAAGTTAACAGAGACAATTTGTTTGATTCAACTGTAACCATGTCTGATGGAAATAATCGTGTTTTGTTTGCTTACGACAAAAAAAGAAGAACCAAATCAATCAATCACAATGGTGTGGTTACTTCTTTTACATATAGCGGCTCATCTTATGATGATACAAGTTATGTTTATCCTTCTAATACGTCAATCAACGGAGTTCAATTTTATGGCTATAGAGCAGACAAAATTGTTACAACTGCGTATGGTATTTCTACGGAAACTTATTACGACAAAAAAGGACGTCTTTTTGAAATAAAAGAAGGGAATATAGATAAATATCGTGCAAATTATGATTCCGATTTATTACAAAAAGAGTTTGTTAGGAAAAATAACTCATCATCTACTGGTTTCTTTATCAATTACACATACGATTCCTATCGCCGTCCAATTGATATTGAGATCATGGATAATGGGAATATTTCTTTGACAGAAAATTATGGATATGATGATCATGGGAAAATTACTGGCAAAACATTAAATTTTTATGGCGGCGAATATGATTATTATTATTCTTATTCAGAGGATTCGCGTCATATTTTAAAGGCGATTTCTATCTTTGATGACTATGTGATTCATCCATTCATTGACGAAAATGCGCGATACACAGGAAGAGAAATATTTGATAGCAACAATAATCTGTTACAAAAAGAAAGAATAATTTATCGACAAATTGGTGAACGCTCTACTATTGTTCCTAGTAGTGTTTACTATGATTCTTTCAGCAGTGGGGTTAAAACATCTTCTACAAACATTAAATATAAATACGATTCATCCAATAAAATTACTGAAATTCGAGAAAATGATGTTTTAGTTAACAAATATCAATACGACTCACTAAATCGCCTTATTAGAGAAGATAATAGAAAATTAAATAAATCGTTCTTCTTTACGTATGACAACAACGGCAATCTTTTATCAAAAAAAGAAACCAATTATACGCTGGCAAAAAAAGATGAAATATTATCATTTAACGATGAGATTGATTGTTTGTATGAGGGGGATAAATTGATCTCGTTTGATGGAGAATCAATCGTGTATGACCAATATAATAGGCCAACTAATTATCGTGGTAGTACGATGCTTTGGGATGGTAACAAGCTAGTTCAATTTGGCAATCTAACTTTTTCCTATGATGGTTTAGGCAGAAGAATATCTCAAGGATCAATTAATTATCTTTACGATTCGAGCAATAAATTGATAGGGCAAAACAACCAGGGCAATGTTTTAATATTTGCTTATGACAATTCTGGAGTTACTGGTTTCAGATACAATGGTAGCGAATATATTTATCAAAAGAATATTCAAGGAGATGTAATTAGCATTGTTTGTATTGATACCAACCAAAAGGTTGCTTCCTATGTATATGATGCTTGGGGAAATCACATTGTTTTAGATGAGAGTGGAAATGTAATAACTAACCATTCCCATATAGGCTTTATTAATCCATTCAGATATCGTTCATACTATTTTGATGACGAGACAGGTTTCTATTATTTAGAATCCCGTTATTATGACCCAAGAATTTGCAGATTCATTAGCATTGACGATATAAAATGTTTTAATCCCAATACCCCAAACGGATTAAACATGTGGATTTATTGTCTGAACAACCCAATCTTATATATCGATAATTCTGGCCGCATGCCAGAATGGGCTTATTGGTTAATAGGTTTGGCCGTTATTGCTGTTTTGGCCGTAGCCACTGTCTTCACAGCAGGTGCTGCTGGGGTAGGTGTTGGTGCTGCTTTTGCTGCAGGTTTTGCTGGCTATGCAATTGGATCTGGTGTTGCTGGTGCGGCTGTAACTATCGTTTCTTCTGCTTTTGCTGGTGCTGTCGTTGGAGCAGGGATTGGAATGATATCGGGCGCTATAATTGGTGGCTTAACAACGATGTCCTGGTCAGGTGTTTTGAGTGGCGCTTCACATGGTTTTATGTGGGGGTCTATTACAGGGGCGATTACTGGTGGTATTAAAGGGGCTATCAATTATGCCACCTCTACACCTTTATATCGTTCAGTATCCAAAGATGAATTGAACGACATAAAAAAGTTTGGCTTTCGTTCAAACGGAAGAAGCGAAGGAAAATATTTTTGGGGAACAGAGTCTGGAGTTAACAAATACAGTGCGTGGGCCAACCAAACAGATGTTGTTGGAATAAGAGTTTCAAAAAGTTTTGTCAATAACACTATTACATGTTGGTCTAACTTAGATGGTTATGGCAAAGCTTACTTTTTTTCAGACATTGAATATCTTTATAAAGTTTTGAAAGGACTTTGGTTTTTCTAGTATGGATAATAACATATACATTGTTGATATTGTTTGGTTGCAAGATTATATAAAAAAAATACCTGAAGACACTAGCTTTCCAAATTTTGGAATGGTGATGGATGCCCCTTCTAGATATAAATCTTTTGCGGATGGTTGGAGTGTAATGATACAAATGATTCATATGACATCAATCAACGAAGGCAAAGCGTATTTACGCTATTTTGCTTGGGATAGTATCCCAGAATTTACCTCAATAGGAATGAAAATAGTTTTAAGACAAGGTTTTGAAATTGTTGCAACAGGAACTATAGTTGGAATGGTTGAAGATTGTTTAGTTTTTAATCAGTTGGTTTCATGGAATCCCATTATTCCAAAAAAAGCTTAGATATTAAAAACAAAACGGATTGGTGGAAGTATAAGCTCATATTAGGAAATTAATCAAAATTCAGTTGACGCCCTTTGTTTGTTTTATTTTTTTGCAAGTGCATATCAGTTTTTGATGGATAAAGTCCTTTACCAACTGGCTTTTATAATGTTTTAAAAACAGTATGCAGAAGGACTTAAAATATAGTTTTTCTAACTTTATAACAAAAAGAGCCACAATTGATGTGACCCTGATTGTAATTATTTGTCGCGCTTCTTTTTGTCTTCTTCATACATATCCGCTATTGCTTGTCTATTTCTAGATTTAAAAATTCACAAGATTTTAATAAGATTGGATTCGAACTTTCTAAAGATAAAAAGGTCAAATGGCTTCCGGTGGGCTTTAAGAAAAATGGTGGTTATGAGAAATCATTAGACATCGTTAGGGCCTTTAAAATGTACTTCCAACATTACTGCGGTTGTCAATTCTCAATTAGAACCGCAGGTTCAGAGGCCACAAAGCGTTGCGAACTGACATTAAAAATAAATACAATGGTTATACATCGACTTCATCTTCTTTGGAACAGAAGACTAGTTTTAGGCATTATTTAAATAGTACCTCTTACGTTGAAACAAACCATTGAACGAATAGAGGCACTTTATAATGATTTCGTCATTTAAAAACAAAGAATTACTGATTTCGTTTTTATTCTTCGTGATATCAATTTGGATAGCTACGTATATTTTTCTACCATATTTTGCCATTGGTGGAATTGAATACTTAGCATATGATTTGAGCAATCCTGTCAACGTTATTTTGAATATAGTGATTCCATTAATGCTTTTTATCATTGTTCTGTTTTTCGCAAACTATCTTTATAAAAAAGCATTGCCTAATCTCAATAATTTGGTTTTATGCATTATTCAAATTAGTATCGCTTTTCTGTTGATACTGGCCTTAATAGTTTTTGGAATTATGGTGATTATTGTTTATTCGAATATTATTAATTGGGTCATTGGTTATATTGTAGCTTTCATGACTGTGATCAATTTTCTTATTTGGTCGGTTGTCTCTTTTAAGAAAATCACAACATCAAAAAAAGAAAAATCTTAATCCCTATTGTGTGTATCTCGTATAATAGTGCGATTACTCCAAAAACAGCAAGAAATATATGTTATATAAGTAATTTTTATCGAAAAACTATATAAAATGTTAATGTTATGAAAACGATGAATATAGATTACGCAGAATTATTAAAACAATATAGAGAAAAGATGTTTTTGTCACAAAGAGATTTAGCGGTAAAATTCGGCGTTTCTTATACAACTGTCAATAGATGGGAAACAGAAAAGTTTGCTCAAACTATTCAAACGAAGAAGAAATTATACAGTCTTTTTAAGAAAGCTGGGTTAATTAAGCATTAAACCAAATTGTCTACATGTGCCAAACAAGTGTTTTAATTTGAAATAGCTTTTTTTTCGCAATAATTTCTGTGATATACTTATCACATGAACGATAAGTTAGACATTTACTTTAGCAAAGTGTTTTGCAGAATGCGTCATAAGACGCAACTATATAACGGAAACGCAGATGATCATTATCACACGAGATTGCAACATACATTAGAAGTTGAAGAAATAGCTTTAAGAATGGCTCGATTGATTAGTGCTTCTATGGACTATGTCTCTTTTGATTTGGCAAAAATATCTAAAATAGCTCTTCTTCATGATATAGGTCACACACCATTCGGACACGCCGGTGAAAGAGCTTTATATGAAATTGTTTCAGGGAAATGCTCAGAGAAGTATGATTTGCCTGATTTTAAAAAGAACAAACTAGCGATTGGCTTTAAGCATAATTTAAATTCTGGTCTCCTATATATTGAGAATGTCAGATTTAATAAAATAGACTACGATGTTTTAGACGGAATAGTTAAGCATACAAGTCTTTCACAAAATAAGAGAGAACGATTAGATTACGGGTTCGAATATATTTTTGCAAATAGGAAGGCAGATTATGAAGACAATTATCCTTGCACATTAGAAGGGTTAATTGTTGCTTATGCAGACGAAATAGCACAAGTGTGTTCAGATTATCTTGATATTTGTTTAGATGTAGAATCAAGAGGTAAAAAGGTTTCCTTTGAATGTCCTCCATACAACCAATTAGAATCTATATCATCCGAGAATAGGGTAACCGCAAAAATGGCATGTGAGTATTTGGTTAATCTTTTTGTAACTTGTTTTAAGCGTTGCAAAACTCTTGGCGTTTTTAAGAAAAATGTTTTTACTAAATTAATCAAAGAATTCAACGATGCGCGCAAAAAATATATAAAAAAGAATAAGACTATTTCAAAATACGATTCAGAAAAGAAAAATGTAATCAAATCGCTTTATTCTGTTTTCTATCATTATCCAGAAGAGATGAATAATGATTTCTTTAATGATTTTGCTTATAGAGCAAAAAAGATTGAATATAAGACAAACTTTGTTCTGAATGAAGTTGAGTTTGGTTTAAGCACAAAAGAAGAAATAATTTCTTTCGTTGTAAGGATACAAGAATTAGTTTTTGGAAATGATCAATCAATTTTTTCGAATACAGTATTTAAAGATTACAAAGCTATTTTGAAATTGTACAATAGGAGTATAGCAATTTATATTTCTAAAATGACAGACAATTATGCAGACCATAAATACAAAAAATATAGAAGAAAGTATAAGAAATACTTGACTTTTCTAAAGGTATAGTTAGAATATAGATATCAAAAAAGAAGAACTTAGTTGTTCTAAAATACCTCAGAAATGAGGTTTTTTGTTGCCTTTAAATAAAAATAAGTGTCACATAATCACAGGTATGGAATCCTGAAATGAATTTTGTTAGAAAAACAATTCTATCAAATTATACTTTAATATCGTAAAATAAAAATAGACAAACACATAGAAGGAGAAACAATATGAAAAGCAAGAACATTTTTCTTAGTTTAACATTATTGATTGGTACATCATTATGCGCTTTTTCACTTAGTAAAAATTTTAATGCAAGGCCAGTTTATGCTGACAATAATGAAGCCAATAGTCACCAAGAAACATTTACTATCAACGACAATGACGATAATAACAGTTCGTTTTTAGGAGATGAATATAAATCTTTTAAACAACAATCCTATTATGAGAAATATGAACCGCATTATTTAAATAGCGAAAGAGATACAATTCCTGCTAATGCAAACATTGTTAAAAATATTCATTCTGGAAATAACAGTGGGGTATATTATGAGTCTTTCGATCCGTCTCATTTTAGCCAAGTGACAAGTACGCCAGCGAATAATGTGAAGAATCAAGAGACACATACTACTTTCACTCGTGGACAAGTTTTGAATCCAAAGGATTCAGAACATTGCCCAACAGCTAGAATGATTGCTATATTTTATAATGTTTACCATTCACCAACTGATGGCCCTTATGAAATATGGTGTTATGGGACTGCTTTTCTAGAAGGCCCTTATTTGGCGGTAACTTCAGGGCATTGTGTTTATGGGGATGTATCTAATGATAACACTGATAATCCGAGATTTGCTGATGAAATCAAATTCTATTTTGGCTTAAACGGCTCTAGTGAAATCAGCGATAGTTATTCGCACTTTGCGAAAGCACAAACCTCTTATATCGAACTAGATTATGCATTAACTAAAAGTCATTTAAGAGATTGGGCAGCTGTTGAATTAGACAGAAGAGTCGGCGATGATATCGGATGGTATGGTAAAATATCAAACTTGACAACAGTAGGAGCAACTGTAACTTCTTATGGATATCCAGGAAACGCTAATCCAGCTGATACAATGTTTGAATATAGCGGAGTAATTGTTGACAATCCAAGTGGTGCTGGTTTTAAAATTGACTATTCAATCATATCTGCACCAGGACAGTCTGGTTCTCCTATTTTTTGGGAAAACGAAAATGGGGTTAAATTTGTTTGTGGCATTTTAAGCGCTGCTAATGCTGCCAACACCCAATCAGGAGGCCCTTATTTCACAACATTCATCTTTAATTTTTTGAATAGGTATTTTACCTATCAATCAGGGAGTTATTCATATCCAAATTTACATTTTAACACAACCCAAAACAATACAGGCAATTATAAAATCAGAATAACTAATGATTCATCTTGGATTAGATCGGTTCAATATAATTCAAAAATGTGCTTCTATAATGATGGAATAAACTGGCAAAATTTATCTGATAAGGTAACAATTACAATAAATCCTTATTCCAGCGTAATAGTAACGATTTATAAAAACTGGTTTGCTGATGCAATTGTTGCATCGTATGTTTATCAAGGCAAAAGGTGTATTACTTGTGCTAATAATGTACAAAATAGCCAGCCAAGTGAGCACTATAATCTAATTAATGCGTAGTGTAAATTATGCTGATATTCCAAAATGTTTTTTACGCGTATAAAAAGGATGAGTTCGTCTTAAAAGATCTAAACATTGAGTTGCCTGAATCAGGTTTTGTGCTTATAAAAGGCAAGAGTGGTTCAGGAAAAACTACGCTGATTAATCTTATTTCTGGTTTAGATGTTCCTACAAAAGGAAAGATAATATTCCAAAATGAACCTCTAACAGAAAAAGTTTTAGACGGCTTCAGAAAGAAAGATGCCAGTATAGTTTATCAAGACTTAAATTTAATCAGAAATCTTTCTATAAAAGACAATTTGCAAATTGCTTTTGAGGCAAGTGGTTTTGATTATAGTGAAAAAATGGTCAAAGAATGTTTTAAAATAGTGAGTTTAAATTTTGACGAGATTATAAACCGTTTCCCAAATGAATTGTCTGGTGGGCAACAGCAAAGAGTTGCAATTGTCAGATCTTTAATTAAAAAACCAAAAATATTGATTCTAGACGAACCAACATCTGCCCTTGATTACAACAATGCAGAAGATGTTTTGAAAGTGTTAAAGAAACTATCTGAGAAGATTCTTGTTATTGTTGCAAGTCACGATTTATTAAGATTAGAGAAACTTGCAACTCAAGTTATTTCGCTTGATTATGAAGATGTCAATAACAATCTTGATTCGAACATTGATCTCGAAAAAATAAATGATAGTGGAGAAAGACACAGAAAGAATTTGTCCTTCCGTTCGATTTTTTCTTTTGTGTTATCTCTTAGGTTTAAAAATAGATTTAGAATTATTGGTTCGATTGTTGCCAATGTCCTTTTATTGCTTTTGATAACATTCTCATCTTGTTTGATTTTTAACGATGGGAACGAATCATTGCTGAGCGGTCAAAAAAGCATGCATTCGCCATATTTTATGCTTTCACTAGAAGAAGAAAAAAATGGTATGCACCAATATGCCTCTTTTGATGAAGAAATTGAAAAGAAAATGTTAGCAAGAGGATATTCGCGTTTTTCTTATATTGGACAATATATGACCTTCTTCCAAGATGAGGAACTGCCATATATTGATCACAAGATTTCATTTTTCACATCATATAGAAGTAGCAATTACGCAATCGAATTAAATGAAAATTTGAGCTTTAATTTTGATAAAAGAATAGATGAAACCAAGCAACAATTGCCAAAAGAATTCAATGAAATTGCTATCACTTCATCTGTGGCGGACTTCTTGGTTGATTATGCTTTTGAAGATAAGTCTGAAAGTGGTGGTGGAATAAGAAGAGTCAAAAAATATAGTGATATTAATGATTTAATAGAAAATGGCTATTGCTACGATAAGAAAATCACAGCAATTTTGGAAACGCCAGATAAAAATTATTTAAACTTCCTTGATAAAGATGATTCTAGTAGTCAAAAGAAATGGGAAGGATTTACAATCGCAAAATGTGTGTTTGTGAAAAACGGCTATAATGATTGGTTACAAACTCAATCAGATGAATATTTTGATTTCACAATTTATGACAGGCCTCTATATATGCTTGGCAAAAATAAAAACAATACTCGCTCAACTTTAAAAGAAATCAATAGTTTCTCTTATCAAAAAGACCAATCGAAATATCAAGTAAAAATCAATAATCTTTATAATAATTATCTTTCCTTTAGCGGTGAATTCAAAATAGATCGTTATCCAGGAATAATATTGCTGATTATAGTTTTTACTCTCATTTTGATTTCATTTTTAATTACTTCGTCATTGTTCTCTTCAATAACTAAAAAAGATGATATAAGTTTAGGAATCATTCATAGCTTGGGTGCAAATAAAAAGAGCATATGCGCAATTGTATTTCTCGCACTAGGTTTATTATTAATTATTGAATTATTAATTTATGCCACTAGTTATACGGCAGTATGGTTTATCGTAAACAGTATTATTTCGACCGAATTCAATTTCTTTGCTTTTGTTTCATTGCCACTTTTATTGTCTTTGTTGTTTTTGTTTGCGTTATCAACGCTATCTATTCTGCCAGGGCTCAAAAAAGCAACTGCAGTCAAGCCTTTAGCAATAGTGAGAGATTATTACAAATAAAAACTTCCAAGAAGCTCAACTAGCAACATAAAAGTAGACACAATATTACAAAAATCTAAACAGTGATTTTAAGTTCGAAACGAAAAAAATATAAAGAATAAGTCTCAAATTAAATATTACAAATATGCCTAATTCGTGTTGCCGAGCATAAAACCATTGAATTTCTAAATTAAATAATCCAGATTTATGGGCATAGAAAACAGATTACTACTTTGTAGTTAAAGATAATTGACACTAATATCGATTTTCATTAACTTTTTAAAGCCTGTAATATTTGATGATTTAAAACAACTAATTTAGCCAACGTTATTGGCAAATTTAAAAATTCTATGGGTTTGGGTAACTGTGAAATGAATTTCATGCGTTTCGCATAGTTTTTGTATAAAAAGCCTATTAAAATATTGATACTAGTGATATATTGAAAATATAAGGCCTTTGATATGAAAAAAACGCAATTATTCGATTTTGGATTGTTTTTATGTTTGGCGTTGCCTTTTCTTTTTGGTTGTTCCAAATCTATAAACGATCAAACATATCATAGCACAAATAATAATTCTGATTATTCTGACTTTGGTTCAATTGAAGCCTCCAAGGAAGAAACTATTGAAAGCCAAGACAACACTAGTTTGTCTAATTATTCCGACCATGTTGATGGAGAAGCTATTGTATATTCTTATTCATGCATATCTTATGAGGAATTTTTTGCATTCTTTACTGATTTCTCCATTTCTAATTTCGCTTCTTTCATAACTTTTAATTTTGATAATTGTGATGGAATTACATCTGAATTTGTATTTGAAGGCTACCCAGTTTCGGCGGATATCAATCGTCAAAAAGTGGCCACAACCTCGTTCAAATATTTTAATTTCTCCTTTTCTTTTTTTAGTATTGATAGAAATGTTATTGGAGAGGATAATAGTTGCTTAATCTCCATTGAAAAGGCCATGATTGTTGATATAGATTCCGTAGACCATTCCAATTTGGTATATTCTCTTGAAAAGCAAAACGCCAATGCTTGGAAAGTATCCTTATTATTTGATGGAAAGTCGATTTCTTCGCTGAAAATAAAATTTAATAATCAACAAAATGAAAATGTTGTAACGGAATATTGCAAACTACTTATTGATAATATTGTTTTGCTAAAAGGAGATAAGAATGTTTAAAAAAATAATACTTGCTGTGGCCCTAAGCCTAGCTGCTTGCACCTCAATTGCCTTTGTTCATAACGATTTGAATACTATTTGTCCTGAGGAGCAGATATCCAACGATTCTCTTGAGGATACTGAAATTGCCGCGCTCTATAGCTCTTTAACAAATAACACAAAATTATATTTAACGGATTACTATTCGACATATTATTTTTCAAATCTTTCTGAAAACTATGGTAGAAATGTGAAGGGCTCTTGTACGTATGTTGCTCTTGGCATGTTGCTTTCATTTTATGATACATACTGGGATGATAGTTTTGTTCCTGAAAATTATGATATGATTACCATGCTTTCTTCAAATGCATTGTCCTTGGATTTAGAATCTCCTGGTACATACCAAGAGTCATATTCATTGGTAGGTGGGCTGACAACGGCTGAATATTATCAAGTTGTAGAACAGTATTCTAACTTTTACTTTCATTTGAAATTAATCCAAATGGGAAAAGAACATTTTGGGCAATACAAATTTGACAACCCATCGCAACCTTGTGCTCTCACATATTCGGAGTTATATGATTTAACATCCTATTATCTTTACACATATCTTGGAAAAAGTAGTTCAGATGTTGAAATATTTTCTAGCGTAACAGCTGGTGTTTCGGCTAAAAATTTTACGATTTCAATGGTCGAGCAAGGAATTCCTGTGATTTTAAGAATGGGGCATCTTAATAGAACTGGCGGACATGCCATGATTGCTTATGACTACGATGAAGACAATGATGATATTTATGTCCATGCTGGATGGGGATCAGATTCAACGCATGTTACACTTGACGATATCGATTACGATGATTATTGGGATGCATTAGCTATTGTGCCACATTCTAATCATTCACATTCAAACAATTTTAAATATTCAAATGGATACCAAGAAATTGAAACACACTGTTCGTGTCATTTTGTTATTCCTTATAACATTGATATTTTAGATGGCAACTATAGAGATACTATTCCTGTCTTCAAATGGTATTGTTTAAATCATGAAAAATGGTTTGTTAATCAAAACCTCAAATATCATTTCTCGCTTTTAAACAGCAACAGAAATGAACTTTTTACTATTGATGTTGATGGAGATGAATATAGGCTTACTCAAAGTCAATGGGATTTGGCTTTATCGTTGAACAATAGGAAATATTACGCATATGTTGAACCATTTTCTAGCGTCTACCCATATTGGGATGATTATGCTTATTCAGAGTTATTTGCCCAGTCACAAGATTTTAAATGGGCGACTGTGATTGAACCTACTGACTATGATTTTGCTGATGCATATCCAACAGACACAAGTACACAAACCAACTATATCAATCATTATGTTGATGGTCTATCTTTTAGCACTAGACGTTATCGTACTGGGTACATTCATGATGAATATATCGTTATGTCATGCATTAGAAACAATATTAATTCAGCTTGGATTGAATATGTATTCGTTGATCCTATCATCCGTCTCGATGTTGAATTGTCATATTGGCGTTCTGTTTCTTATGAACACCTTTCAAGCAGCAACGGAAATGCAACGCTTGACGCAAAAATTAACGGAGCATGGTCGATGCAACTGGATTTATTATCTTCGTCAACTAATTTACCGACCGATAGGAATTATCCAACTTGGTACACTATCGAATTTGAGCAACCTGTTTACGAAATAAGATTTAATTGTAACACTACGTATGTCTCCAATAATGAAAATAATCGTGGAAGAATTTGCATCGGTAATTTAGCTATTTGGAATTATGGCTCACTATCTGGAGACGAACTTGATTATGATACTTCGTTATGGTCTGGCGTGCCATCCAACAACAACAACTGTTATGCTTATGCTTTAAATAATCAAGTTTATCCTGGAACAAATTCAATTTGGTACAAACAGCAACCAGGAGAATATGCAGGTGCAACTTGCACTATATATGACAAACAGCATTTGGTTGCTGCTGTTCAGGCTGATTTTCAAAAATACAATTCTGACTTTGGAACGCATCTAACATTTGAGGAAGTGGGTCGATTTGAAGAATGCCCAAAAGGAACATATAAAGTCGCATTAGTTTCTTATTTTGACGATTATCATTGGTATAGGCAAGATTCTGATGGATTTTGGTCACACAAGCCAGGAACTACCCCTGTTAGATTGCTAGACAGCTCTTTTAACCCTATATTTGATCCATATTTAGCGGACATTAGTCCATATGTAAATTTTCTTGGCTTTTTTGCTGTAACTCCATGGAACAACATTTATGAGGCTTAGTATGAAAAATATCAATCGACCTTTGCTTTATTTTCTTTTAGCACCGTTCTCTGCATACTTTGTTTCGTGTTCGAATAATAATATCGTTTCAGAAAATATCGATTTTTCTGGTCTCAGTAGAAACGAGATTCGTGAAACTTTTAACAACAATGATTATTTGGAATATTTAAATTATTCATTTTTTACTTTCAAAGATAAAAATGTTGTCGTTGAATATGATGATAATAACAAAGTTTGTATTTGTGAATCATATAACAAACCTAGTCTTACTACTGAAAGCATTAATGGAATTGCAAATCAAGACACTGTTTTTGATGTTGTTTCTAAAATTGGATTGCCTTCTTGGGAAGGTGTTTATTCACAAGAAGATGCGTCTCTTGATTTTGCTAAATCAGAAAATATTATGTGCAGAGTTTCTTTTAACAAAAGTAGCTCTAGTCTTTTAGTTAATGATGTTGAGATTCTAGATAAAAACGACCCTTCCTCGTGGTTTGATGAAGAAAAGGTTGATCTTCCAACTATAGACAATGCTTTTACAATTAAGGAAGGAATGAGTATTGATGATGTTGTTACAGTATTAGGCAAACCTCAACGCGACATTGGAAGCGGAGCAATTATTTTTGAATTTGATTTATTTGGAAATAAAAAAATAGACATCTGGATGGTAAATAACTCAGATTTAGAAAACACATTTCAGAGCGAAAATGCCACTATAATTTATGGAACGCATTATTTATATGTTGTTGAGACAAAAATAATTGGTCGTGATACCAACTAGTTCTAGCACCATCAAGACTTGTTTTTTTAGGCTCTATTGAACTGAGATGTACCCAAAATCCTAGGCAAGGAGGAAGGATATTTTTCATATCAAAACTTACAGTGGAATTTAAACTCGAATGTATTGAGAAATTCAAAAACCATGAGAAGATTGAAGTTCCAAAAGGTTACAAATTCAAAGGGCGCTGCATCTGCCAAGATGTTCTTCTTGCTCAAAAAAATAATCATCCTTAATTGGAACAAATAAAAACTTACTTAGTGTCTTATCGTAATTATTTGAAGAAGAAATCATCAAATTACAAATTGATTCGTATTTTGCCAAAAAATATAAGGGAATAATGCTTTGCGTTTTAGTTACCGTAAAAAGGTTTTTACAATGTCAATTATTTCGTGTAATTAGATAGGCATATATGTTATTATTCTATAGGAAAATAAATATAATTTATGAATAATGAATATGATAGATATCTTAACAAAATAGTATTGTGTGAAAGCGGCAAAAAATACACAATAACCAAATATGTTTCAGAGGGTGGAAATGGTTTCGTTTTTGAGTGTGTTGATGAGAAAGAAAATATCTATATTCTTAAAATTCTTCATACAACAAATTCAATTAAAATTGCAAATTTCAAAAAAGAAATAGAATTACAAAAAAGAGTAAATTCTAAATATATTGTGAAATGTATAGATTCAGGAGAACAGCTATTTGGTGAGCAAAGAAAGCAAAGACCGTTTTATATAATGGAAAAATACGACTCCTCTTTGGAAACGCTTATAAATAACGATTACATTACGCCAGTTAAAGCTTATAAATATATTCTACAATTGTGTGAAGGTTTGAAAGTCCTACACAAGCGCAAGGAGCCTATTATTCATAGGGATCTAAAGCCAGAAAATATACTATATGATTCAAAAAACGACTCTGTTTTAATTTGCGATTTTGGTCTGGCACACTTATCTAGTAATAATACAACCATTAATAATGGATTCGCTGGGAATATTGATTATCATGCTCCCGAACAGAAAATACGTGGAAAGCAACAAGTTGGAACATATACTGATATTTATTCTCTTGGATTAATCATTAACGTTCTTTTTACTAAAGAAATAGCTCAAGGAGAATCATACAAGAAAATCTAGCAATGTTCTCCATATTTTTCTTTTTTGGATGATTGTGTTGATAGAATGATTAAGCATGATATCAATCAAAGAGAAAATGACATTGATTCCATAATCTTCGAACTAGAAGAACATGAGTTTGAGTATGAAGTTGAAGAATCATTTATTAAAACAATATGTAAAAATAAAGGTTTGCCATCTAGCAAAGTTGCTGAATTAATGAATTTATTTAGCTTAATGGAATTTACTGTTAAAAATTATTCTTCTTGGTCAGGCGTAAATTTAAATTATTTGTGCGATTATCATTTCTGCTGTGATGATGTAATGATTAACAGTTTGTTCATAAACAATTTGTATTATGCTCTAAAGAAAAAATTCGAATATGAAGCAAATGTCTATGAAGGAAGCAAAAAACCATACGAAACAATAGATATTGAAGATGAAACAAACAAACAACTATATTTTGATTTTGCAAATAAAATCGATGCTTTAATCGTGATTGATGAAGTCGAGCATAAAAAGAACATAATTAAAAAATATTTTCTTTCACTTTGTGATTATCACGCAAGAGAAATACTTAAAGAAATCGAACGGTTAAAATCCGAAATAAACTACTATTGTTGTGATGCTCCAGCAATGTGCATTTCATATTATGCTAGTACAAAATTACCTGTTTTCAGGAATTCTAATAATAGAATTACGAAATATGTTTCATTGTTAAAATATGGAGAATCTAATGTGACAGATAAAAATGTTTTTTATAAAGATCCTAACGAAGAAATTAAAGAAGCTGTGAAAAAAATCAAAGAACTTATTCCTAACGCCTCATCTTTAATTGGCAATGAGGATGTTAAAATATGGTTTGATTCGCTAAAAGATGAAAGATGCTTTGAAAGCATTGTTCAGAAAGCTGCCAATTCTTATGACGAAAAAGATGTAAGAAGATAAGATTTATTAGACATTTTAATTGGGATTGATTCATCAACATTAAAAATGGTTTATAAATTAGATAGTTATACAGTGCCATTATTACTAAAACATTTATAATCAAGTGTCATTTTAAAGCCATTTTTTAATGTGGTTAAGATAAGTTACTTAGCATAAAACATTAAATATTAGAAATTGAGTCTTGAAATGCAGATTCTTTTCTATGGGCGCGTGATTTAAACCCTCGTGTCCGTCCAGTTTTTTCACGGGGTTTTTATGTTGCTCGTTGCTAGTGGGTTGTTGATTTACTAACTATGTTAAACATGGCAAAAAATACCCCAAAAATAAGAAAAAACACGCACTTTTTCGTACGTGTCTCGACAATCGATGATGGCGGAGGAAGAGGGATTTGAACCCTCGCACACTGTTACATGTCTACGAGCTTTCCAAGCCCGCCCCTTCAGCCTCTTGGGTATTCCTCCATGCTGAACAGTTATTCTGAACGTGCGATAAGTATTATATCAAAAAATTATCATTATTCACTATTTATTTAATAAAAGTTTTTTTCTAGAATAGAAATATGCGAGAATTCATCATCAATAATAGTGAAAATGGCCTAACTTTAGAGAAATATGTCTTCAAAGTTTTAAAAACCGCGCCAATGTCTTTTGTCTATAAATTATTTAGAAAAAAAGATATTAAGGTGAATGGACATCATCAAGATAAGAAATATCGTTTAGTAACTGATGATAAGGTGGCTATTTATATTACTGACCAACAATTTGATGAATTCCAAAAAGATAAAGAACTAAATCCAAACACTAAAATCAAAGATTGGATTATCTATGAAGATAATAATGTTTTATTTATAAATAAACCAAGAGGTTTACTCGTCCAAAAAAGTAACCCAAATGATGAATCTCTTGATCAACTAGTTGTGGAATATTTAATGGCCACCAAACAATATGATCCGAATAAGGAAAAAGGTTTCATTCCTAGTCCAGCGCACCGTCTAGATAGAAATACATCTGGATTAGTAGCCTTTGGTAAAAACCATGATGCCTTAAACCTTCTTTTCGAATTATTTAAAAATCACGATTTAATTAATAAACATTATTTAGCCTTAGTCGTGGGACAAGTTGAAAAAGAGAAAGACACAATCGACGCTCCGTTATTAAAAAATGAAGAAAAGAATCTTGTCTCAGTCTCAAAAAATGGTAAAACAGCCAAGACAGTATATAAATTAATTAAGAAATATGATCAATATTCTTTATTAGATGTGACCTTATTAACTGGTAGAACCCATCAAATCCGTGTCCATATGGCCTATATCAACCATCCAATAGTTGGGGATAGTAAATATGGTAATTTCGAGGCAAATAAAACGTTTAAACAACAATTTGGTTTCTCCTCTCAGTTCCTTCACGCTTATAAAATGGGATTTGGTGATTTACCAAGCCCGCTTTCTAATTTAAGTAGGAAAGAATTTGTGGCAGAGCCAAGAGAAGATATTGCGAGCATCTTAACTATGTTAGAAAATAATAAAGAGGACTAATTATGAGCACACAAGAAAACTATGAACGCTGGCTACTTTCAGACAAAGTAGACGCTCAAACAAAAGCCGCTTTAAAAGCGATGAGCAAAGAAGAAATCGATGATGCATTCTTTAAGGATGTTGAGTTTGGTACTGCCGGTATGAGAGGAGTTCTTGGACCAGGCACAAATAGGTTAAATGAATTCACAGTTAAAAAAGCGACAGTGGCGTTTGGTAAATACCTACTTGAAATCTTCCCTAACGCTAAAAAAGAAGGCGTTGTTATTTCTCATGATAACCGCCATATGTCTCGTGAATTTACTTTATTAAGCGCGAAAGTTTTAAATGATTTAGGTATTAATACTTATATCTTCGATGCTTTAAGACCGACACCAGAATTATCTTTTGCGGTCCGTTATCTTAAAGCTTGTGGTGGCATTATGATTACCGCTAGCCATAATCCAAAACAATATAATGGTTATAAGGTTTACGATGAAACAGGTTGCCAATTAGTGCCTGATAAAATCAAACGTTTATTAGAAATCATTAACGAATTACCAAATGAATTAGAAGTTGAATATAAAGTTGAAGAAAAGCGTGGCACAAATGTTATTTTAGACAATAAAGTTGATGATGAATATGTCCGCCTAGTGGAATCAATCGCTATCAATAAAGATTTAGATAAATCCAATTTCAAAGTTGTCTTTACTCCAAATCACGGAACCTCATACGTTAACTCCATGAGAATCTTTAAAGATTTGGGTTACCAAATCTATCCAGTCTTATCACAAGTTGATCCTGACCCAGATTTCTCTGGTACTTTATCACCAAACCCAGAAGACGCTCGTTCCTTTATTGAACCAATTAAACTTGCTAAAGAAATCGATGCTGATTTAATCGTGATGACCGATCCAGATGGTGACCGTGTTGGTTTAGGTTATAAAGCTAAAGATGGTTCTTATCAAACCTTAACTGGCAATCAAAGTGCTGCTCTATTAATGGATTACATATTCTCACAAAAGAAAGAAAAGGGCACACTCAGTGATAATGGTGTCATGTATACCACAATCGTCACCTCATCCATCGGCAAAGAAATCGCCGAACACTATGGAGTTAAAGTGGAAGAATTCTTAACTGGCTTTAAATTCATCGGCAATAGAATTGATTATTATGAAAAAGTTGGCCATGGTCCTAAATTTGAATTTGGTTATGAAGAAAGCTATGGCTGTTTAATCGCTCCATTCGCGAGAGATAAAGATGGCTGCCAAGCAATCTTGATGTACTGCGAAATGGCGTTATACTATTTCTTACGTGGGTTAAGACTTGATGAGGCAATGGATAACTTATATAAACGTTTTGGCTATCATCAAGACATCACTTATTCCTTAGAATTCTTCGGTAGTGAAGGTCAAGCCAAAATGGATAACTTAATGAACACTATGCATAATGATCCATTCATTACAATTAATGGCTTAAAAGTTGTCGCGGTGGATGATATTGAAAAACAACAACACTTCGAACTTAACGGTAAAGTTTCTCCAATTAACTTACCAAAATCTAATGTTGTAAAACTCTTCCTAGAAGATGGTTCTGTTGTGACTGCTAGACCAAGTGGCACTGAACCAAAAGTTAAGTTCTATGTTGGCACAAAACTCAAAGAAAAACCAAAGGATAACTCCTTCCCTGAAGCTTTATATAACAGTATTAAAGAAACATTACATTTATAAAATAAATGAAAAGAGCAGCGAACCTGCTCTTTTATTCTTGTAATAAGCCAACTGCTTTTTGCACTCTCTTAAGAGTTTTATTAGCAATAGCGCTTGCCTTTTCAGCGCCTTCTTTTAAGGCTTCTTCATAACTCTTATTAGCGATGATTTCTCTATATCTTGCTTGGAATGGTTCAAGTTCTTCTAGGACTGCATTGGCCACTTCTTTTTTGAAATCACCATAACGGTAGCCTTCAAATCTCTTTTCTGCTTCTTCGATAGTGATATCTTTCATCGCACAGTAGATTTGAATCAAATTAGAGATACCTGGTTTATTTTCTTCATCGTATTTAACTTCACAGCCTAAGTCTGTGACCGCTGACATAATCTTTTTACGAATCACAGCGGGTTCATCTTTCAAGAAGATGTCACCTTTTGGATCAGATTTACTCATTTTCACAGTTGGATCGCTTAAAGACATGATTCTTTTACCAACTTTTCTGAGTTCTGCCTTAGGCATGGTAAGGATATTACCATATCTATTATTAATACGATTAACTAAGTCACGTGTTAATTCAATGTGTTGAACTTGGTCTTCACCAACTGGAATAGTGGTGGCATCATATAAAACAATATCGCACGCCATTAAAACAGGATAAGCAAATAAGCCCAAACCAATAGCGTTTTCTTTTAATTTAGCGGATTTATCTTTGAATTGAGTCATACGGGATAATTCGCCCATGTATAAATAGTTTTGCATAATAGCGTTAAGTTCAGCGTGAGCGGAAACGCTACTTTGTAAGAACAAGGCGTTCTTTTTTGGATCTAAGCCCGCGGCTAAATAGAAAGCAGCTAAATCTATGGAATTTTGACGGAGAACTTCTGGTTCAATCGGAAGAGTTAAAGCGTGTAAGTCTGCAATAAAAATAAAGCATTCTCCACGGTCATTCATATTTTTAAGATTTTTCAAAACAGCAATATAATTGCCTAAAGTTAATTGTCCGGTAGGTTTGATACCAGTTAAAATACGTTCTGCCATATTTATTCCACCTTTTGCTAATTTAGTTTAGTCTTTTAGTAGACTAATTTCAACGAGTTATTCTCGTTAAAAATATTTCATTTCTTAAAAGAAATCGTTATACTATCGATGTATGATTAAAATTTACACTTCCCCTTCATGCTCATCTTGTAGAAAAGTTAAGAAATGGTTCTTAGAACAAAACATTCCTTTCATTGAAAAGAATATCTTTGTTGCTACTTTAAACGAACAAGAATTAACTGATATCTTAATGAAGAGTGAAAATGGTACAGATGATATCATTTCTAAGAAGAGTAAAATCGTCAAAGAAAGCGGTCTTGATATCGATTCAATGACCGTCAAAGAGCTCATTGCGTTTATTAAAGAAAATCCTTCGGTTTTAAAAAGACCAATTATGGTAGATGATCACCGCATTCAAGTGGGTTATAATCCAGATGAGATTAGAAGTTTCATTCCTCACGCTAGAAGACTCGCTGAATGGGCATGTAAAAATGATGCCTGTCCGCAATTTGGTACATGCGCTCATTTTGAAAACGAAGAGAAAGTTAACTAGTTTCTTTTTAACGCTGCATCAATCGCACGATGGGACTTCCCAACGTATTTTTGTTCGGGCTTTGCTATATTAAACTGCCTCATGTATTCGCTAAGTCTTTTATTTGCGACAAATATGGAATCTTCTGCTTCAATCTCTAAATTGTAGTCAGTGATGTCACCATAAACGTTTTTATCAATGACCAAAAGATGATCGTCATTTTGGATTTCTAAACGTAAATTATTGAGGGATGTAATCTCTTTATATTCGCCTAAAAGGTAGGGCAATGTTAACAAGAATTTTTTAACGACGCCTTCAGGGAATACGCCGCTTTTCATAAAGATATCAACATCCTTCTTTTCTAAAATGTCATTTATTTCATCGTCCCCTTCAGGACGCGCTATTTTTAAAGTTAGTTCATAACGAGCATCATTAATGATTCTTAATCTTAAATTCATGTGATGCTTTCTTAAATACAAATCAGGGGTGTCATAATAGATGTTAACGTTTTTAATAAACTGCTTTTCTGGATATAGCCTCATGAAATGAGAAACAACCGTAAAATAATCACTTTCAGTGATCATAACGCGGCTTTCATATTCTTTGATGACGTTTGACATTTGTATCTATTTGCCTTTAAATAATAATAGCACATTATTATGGACGAAAAATTAATAATCTTATTTATCATTATCGGTGCAGTAGTGGCTTTAGGTCTTATCGTACTCGTCATCTTTTTGGTCAATAAAAGTCGCACCAAGAACAAAAAACTCAGCCAAGATAAGCAAGATGAAAAACTCATTGAAGGATTAGGTGGCGAGAATAACATTGAATCAATTGTTTCAGTAGTTGGATCGCGTTTATCCGTTAAATTATTTGATGCTGAATTATTAAAAAGAGACTTATTAAAAGAAGCTGGTATCACAAGTGTGATAGTGATGTCAAATAAAGTCACCCTTGTTATCGAAAACAGAGCCAAAGAACTTAGTAGATCTCTTGAAAAACTCGCTTCTTCCAGGAACAGTAATAAATAGCATAAGGAGTTTACTACTATGAATCCACCCGTGAATCCAGTCATCATTGCTTTAATTATCCTTAGCGTTGTGTTTGTTTTCATTACCGTTCTTGCAATCATCGGTAGCAAAAACATGAAGAAAAATCCACTCTTTCGAATGATTAAAGATCCAAGGTTTGTTGAAGCCTTGGGCGGAAAAGAAAATGTTAAAAGAGCAATTAAAATGCTTGGCAGAGGTGCCAATTTCAGGGGCTACGTTCTTAGATTGGCCGATGCTAACTTAATAAAACTAGATATATTAAAAGATATTGGGTTCCCATATGTCAGTTTAACTGGTAACGACATCACAATTTCTTTGAAAGAAGAAGGTGGCACCAACCTAATTGCCTTAGTTGCTTCTGAACAAACTCAAACCCTTTCTCTTGATAGCAATGAAAATATTGGCGCTCCAAGTGAAAACGTAAGCGCTCAACCAGCAAACAACCAACCGGTTGCCAATCAACAACCTGTTAACAACCAACCAATTAGCAACGCTAAACCTTTGCAAAATGAAAAAGAGCTCGATCCATACGAACAATGGATGGCTTTACAAAATCAAGATAAGCAGTAGTGCTTAATTAAATCTTCTTTAATTTCTTCGGTCGGAAAGCCAATCACATTGTGGCGGGAACCGGAGATTTTTTTAACTAACGCAAAATCTTTATTATCTTGGTATCCATAAGCTCCTGCTTTATCCATAGGGGAGCCAGAAGCGACATATTCTTTTATTAATTCGTCATCCAATTTATTAAAAGTGACTTTTGTTTTGACAATATTTGAGACAAGTTTACCATCTTGACTAATCGCATAAGCGGTATAGACGTAGTGGGTATTATTAGAAAGCATTTTAAGCATACGTATCGCGTCTTTTTCGTCTTTTGGCTTACCGATAATCTCCTTTTTGATAACCACAACGGTATCCGCGGCTATGACTAAATCATGAGGATGATCTTGACTCACTTTGAGACATTTTCTTTTAGCGATATCTCTCACAATCGCTCTAACGCATTTATATTTCTTAAATGATAAGTGCTCATCAATTTCAGGAACGATAATAGTAAAAGAAGGAAATAATTCTTCCTTCATTAATTGTTTTCTTCTTGGTGAGGCACTCGCTAAAATAACCATTTTAATTCTTAGTTAAAATAACTGGAATAACCATTGGATGACTACGTGTCTTATCGTATAAATAAGTACCAGTCACATCTTTGATGATGGTTTTAAGTTCAGCAAAGCTGGTTTTGGTTAAAAGCTTTTCGGTCACGGCTTTTTCAACAAGTTTCGCACAAGCATCGACATTGCGTTTGCTATGAGATGCTACAACACCTTTCATCACAAGGAGTGGTGAATCAATAAGTTTATTGTTATGGGAATCAACAGTGATGGAAACAACGACCATACCATCGCTAGTTAAAATACGACGGTCTGCCATAACTCCATCTGCTAAGCCCTTAATATCTTTACCATCAATATAGGTATTGCCGTGTTCAACTTGATATGCTCTTTTAACTTTACCTTTGGTAAGTTCAAGAACATCCCCGTTATCTAAAACGAAGCAGTTTTCAGCAGGAACACCAACTTCACTAGCGATTTGAGAGTGAATAAGAAGCATTCTATATTCACCATGCATTGGCATGAAATAGTGAGGTTTAAAAATCTTTAAGACTAAACGTAATTCTTGTTTTGATGGGTGACCAGAGGAGTGAATGTCGTTAAGAATGGAATTTGTCACGACATCCGCGCCACATCTTGTTAATTGATTAACAACGTGGTCAATCATAATACCGTTTCCTGGAATGGCGGAGCTTGAGAAAACTACTGTATCTCCAGGAGCAATATGGACATCTTTATGTTCTCCGTTAGCAATTCTACTTAGAGCCGCCATTGGTTCGCCTTGTGAACCAGTACAAATCACAACGATTTGATTGCTCTTAAAGTTTTTGATTTCATCAGGTTGAATGATTTCATCATCACTCATCTTGATATAGCCATAACTACGGGCAATTTCCATGGCTTTTTCCATAGAACGACCAACGATCACAATCTTACGACCGTGCTTATTAGCCGCTTCACATATTTGTTGAATACGAGAAATATTGGAAGAGAATGTGGAGATGATTAATCGACCAGTCGCTTTAGCAAAAACATCATCAATCGCATCAAAAACATTCTTTTCGCTTGGTGTATAACCTTCGTTTTCCGCATTAGTGGAGTCACTAAGTAATAAGTCAACACCTTCTCTACCGAGTTCAGCCATTCTTGTTAAATTGATATCTGGACCAATTGGAGTTAAATCGACTTTAAAGTCGCCGGTAGAAACAATTCTTCCTTCTGGAGTATCAACAACCACACCAAATGAATCTGGGATGGAGTGGGTTACTCTAAAGAAAGAAACACCAAATCTATCAACTTTAACTTTGGTTTTTTCATCGTATTCGATTAAAGGTAGTTTATCGCTTAAGCGCATTTCTTCGAATTTGTTTCTAATTAATGCTGCCGCTAAGCGTGGAGCGTAAATGGCAGGAATATTCAAACTTTTAACTAAGAAAGGAATACCACCGATATGGTCTTCGTGACCATGTGTGATAAATAAAGCCTTAACTTTGTTACGATTATTTTTTAAATGTGTAAAATCAGGAACAACATAATCGATACCAGGAAATTCCACACCAGGAAAACGCACGCCACAGTCAATGATGACGATTGTTTCTTCATTTTCGATACAGTACATGTTTTTGCCAACTTCACCTAAACCACCCAAGGCATAAATAGAAACAGGCATAGAAATACTTTTTTCCATTGGAATCTCCTTTCATTATTATGTTTGTTATCTTTATTAATTATATCAATAAATATAAATAATTATATTAATTCTTCATTCATGAGCACTTGATTTGGATTATTTTTATCAATGCGGTCATAGAAGAATAAACCATCTAAATGGTCATATTCGTGTTGTAAGACAATAGCGTCAAAGCCACGGGCAGTGATCACAATATCTTTTTTAGTTAATGCATCATAAGCTTGCATCTTAATCTTGTAGTAGCGGTGGGAATAACCAGGATGTTCTCCGTCCACGGATAAACAACCTTCCCCATCTTTTAAAGCGCATTTTCTGACGGAATATTCAATTATCTTAGGATTAACTAATTGATATTGCACTGTTTCGTCTTCTTTTTCATAGTAGACAACAAACATTCTTTTTAATAAGCCGATTTGGATTGCCGCCATACCAATACCAGAACGGATATTGTGTCTGGTACTATAATCCTCATCTTGTGATAACTTTAAATACTCAAGCATATCATCCAAAGTTTTCTTATCTTCTTGACTGAGAGGAAGCTCTACAGGGAGAGATTTTTTCTTCATAATTGGATTGCTATCTTTGACAATTTTCAGTTTCATAAACGTATCATAACACATTTGAAGACATAAATAAAGTTTATGTCATTAGGAAAATTGTGTATACTAATGCTATGAGTAAAGACATCTATAATCTCGCTTATGAATTAAAAGATTTGTTATCTAATGATCAAAGAGTAAAAACCCTTAATGAGTTAGAAAACAAAATGAATAATGATAATGAAGTCATCTCTTTAGCCTATCAAAAAGATTTAGCTTGCTCTAATTACAGCGACATCCTAAATCATTACGCTAGAGATTCAAAAGAAGCGAAAGATGCCCAAAAAGAACTCCACCAAAAGAAACTAGCGTTAGATAACAATCAAATCGTCAGAAGTTATCTAAAATCATATATTGAAATAAGAGATCTTTATAACGAAATCAACGCTATACTTTTTAAAGGTCTTTACCCCAAACTTAAGGAGCGTCAATAATGCGTATTGTCGGAGGAAAATATCGTCACCGTCTCATCTCTTTTCCCGATGATATGGCCCATACTAGACCCACAAAAGACAGGATACGTGAAGCGGTTTTCTCTGCTTTAGGCGATATCGATGGGTATCGTGTTTTAGACTTATACGCTGGTAGTGGCGCTATGGGAATTGAAGCTCTTTCCCGTGGAGCAAAGCATACGACATTTGTGGATATTTCCTCTTTAGCGATTAAGACGATTAAAGGTAATCTTGATAGTCTAAAAGTTGATAATAACGAATACTCAATCATTAAAAATAAAGATGTTTTAGCCATTGAATCTTTTAAAGACAACAATAAACAATTTGATTTAGTAATTTTAGATCCGCCGTACGAAACTGGTGAATATGAAAAAATAGTGGAACTATTACTTAGTAATAGTTTGTTAAGTGAACACGCTATTATCGTCATGGAAGCCAATCGCAAGATTTCCTTAGATAATATTGATTATCAAAAGAATAAAGAATACCATTATGGCGAAATCACAGTGTACATTTACTGGAGGTAAGTATGAGAATTGCAGTTTATCCAGGTAGTTTCGATCCCATTACAAATGGACATTTAGAAGTTCTCAAAAGAGCGCTTAATATTTTTGACCGTGTCATCGTTTTAGTGGCCATTAACCGCGATAAAGATAACTCCCGCTTTTCCATTCAAGATCGCGTGGACATGATTAAAGAAGCGATTAATGATGAAAGAGTCACCGTTGATTCATATGATGGATTAACTGTAGAATACGCGAAAAAGAATGGTGCCACTCACTTAATCCGTGGCCTTCGCGCTGTGACTGACTTTGAATACGAATTCTCTTTAGCGAGTGCTAACGATTTCATTGATTCATCCATTGATACAGTTTTCTTAATGAGCAAAGCAGAAAAATCATTCATTAACTCATCGATGATTATGGGCTTATATGAAAACGGCAAAGACGTCAGTGAACTTGTCCCACCTTCAGTTATTAAAAGATTAAAGAAGTAATTACTTTAAAACGATTAAAGACATCAGTCGACCGACTGGTGTTTTTTGATAGGCAGAATATAGTCTTTCATCGCTAAATGTATCGAGATTAGCAAAGCTAATTTGTTCATCCTTGATGCCTAATCTTTTTAAATCAATGACATTAGCGAGGCCATTATCGAACTCGTCACCTTTAATCGCATCTTCATATCCCGCTTCAATAATTTCTTTTTTTGAATTCTCATCAATTTTAAAAGACTGCGGCATACGATAAGGACCGATAAAGAACTTTAAGTCAGCAACTTTGACGCCTTCATCTTCTATGACCTTTTTAATAGATTTATAGGCCACATGAATTAAAGTCCCCTTATATCCAGCGTGAATAATACCCACTAAATCTTTAGTTTCATCGATAAAGAAGATTGGCACACAATCAGCGTGGAAAATGCATAACGGCACATTCTTTTCATATGTATATAAAGCATCAACATCCACACCATCAATAAAACTATCTTTTCCTTTACCTAAATCTTTTAAAGTTACTTTGCTAATTTCATCTGAATGATGTTGATGAACAAATACAAAGCGATTTAGATCAATAGAAAGTTCTTTAGCCAAAGTTAATCGATGTTCTTTAACATCTTTTCCTTCATCAACTTGATAAGCCATGTTTCCAAGGCTAGTAGTGGTCGTTAAGGCTAAACACTTATTAGATAATGGGAATGAGAAATATAATTTGTTTTCCATAATGATAAAGAAAAACCGCATGAGCGGTTCTTCAATAATTAGTTAATTCTTTCGCCGAATTTGTCTTTGTGAGACCAGCAATTCTTAAGTGTACGGGCTTTTTCTAAATCGGATGAACCTTCAACTGAGAAGATGACATCGCTTAAGCCTTCAACTTTTTGATTTTCTTTTTCGATTAAGTTTGCATCAGTGTAGTCGAAGAACATGATAAGTGGTGTGCTCATTGGACATTCATCTAAGCTGCTATCTGGCGCAAAGTTTGAGGCATAATTGCTTTGTGTGTATTTGTTATTGATAGCATAGAATGTGTTTGGTAAATATGTACCATCAGTTAATTCTTCAAAGAAATCGTAGTGGTTGTTCCAAACCATATCGAATAAGTTTTCGTTATCGTCGTTTGTGGTATCTGTATAGATAACTTTGAGATTGAACTTACCATCTAAATCAGAGAATTCAGCGTTTTTGTTGAATTTGTCTTTGAACATTTTGATACCGGTATATAAATCTTTAGCGGAACTATTGTTCTTTTGGACGAATGTTAAGAAGAATTTGTCGCCGCCAACGGCTTTCTTAACTTCTTCTTCATTACCTTCGTAAATGTTGGTGAATAATTTATCAACTTCAGAAGTACCAACGAAGTCGCCAGAATCAGCGCCTTTTAAAGATAATTGATATTGTGCATAGAATTTATTAGCAGCATCACTTTCGCTGAACCAGCTCTTCACGCCATCAATGATGTGTGGGATTGCAAAGATAATAGCGAAGATTGCACCAACGATTAATAATGGTTGAATCCAAGCTGTTTCTTTAATCCAACGGCCTATTCTTGCGAAAAATCTACCGATTGCTCTTAATATTATCATTTGAAAATGCCTCCTATATATTCATATAGCGTGATAATCTTACCACCCATACAATTTATTTTCAATAACAATTGAACTTAATTGTCTCGCTAGTGTGCCTACGTGAAAGCACAGCAACGTTTTCAATTATACTAGAAAAAATAGTGGTGACAATCATATTTTGTTGTTTTTTCTAAAACAAGTCATTACAATATCAAGCGCAATGGTTAAGAAGAAATATTTACGTTTCAAAAAACAAATCGAAAATTTCTTGTTCGATCACTATATTGTTAAATCAATATTAAGTTACCTTGGCGGTTTCTTTGTGGCAGCAATAGCGGCTGCAGTTTTCGCCTTTGGCTTTGCGTGTTTTACGACACCTGCAAAAGAAAATGGTTTTATTTTAGCAACTGGTGGTGTTTCTGGTCTTTCTCAAATCATCGCTTTATTGATTGAGGTTATCCATGGTGAAACACTTGGTAATAACGTCGTTCAATCCATCGGTTATACTCTTTTCAATATTCCGCTTTTAATCTTTAGTTTTTTCAAGATTGGTAAAAAATTCACCATCTTTACTTTAGTAAACGTTCTTTTGTCTTCCTTATTCATTCCAATGTTTACTGCTGGTGGAGTAGGAAAAGCTGTTGCAGAATTTCAATTCGCTGATGGCACAATGCCACTTGATCCAATTATCGTCAGAGTTTTATTCGCAGGTATATGTACTGGTCTATCAAGCGCATTCGCCTTTGCAGCGGGCATCTCATGTGGCGGTATTGATATTGTCGCCTATTATTTTGGCTCAAGAAAATCCACACAAGTTGGCAGATACGGTATCATTATCAACGGCTTTATCGTTATAACCTACGGTATTGTAAAAAGCATTAGCGCTAAAGACTACGCGTATGGCGTGTATTCTGTCTTCTTCTCTATTATATATTTAATGGAAGTTGGCTTAATCATCGACGCCATCAATTTAAGAAATAAAAAGATCGAAATGCAAATCATCACCAGCAAGGAACATATGCCTGAGATTATCATCGCAAACTTCCCACATTCAGCGACCATTGTCAAAGGAAAAGGCGCCTACTCTGGTGGAGACAAGACTATGTTATTCATGGTTGTTTCCTCTTCTGAAGTGAAGAAAGTAGTGGCCATTGCTAAGAAGATTGATGAGCACGCTTTCATCACCGCCACACCGTTAAAACAGGTGTATGGAAACTTCTTCATCAAACCACTTGAATAATTAACCTATAAAAAAGCCTAGCAGACCGCTAGGATTTTTCTTAATTTTGGCGGAAGAACAGGGATTCGAACCCTGGCGAGACTTGCACCTCCTAGCAGTTTTCGAAACTGCCCCCTTCGACCGCTTGGGTATTCCTCCGTGAGCAATATTATAACATTTATTATGGGTTTGGAAACTTTATTTATTTGAATTTGGACATCTAGTCAAATTCATTTGAACAAAGTATAATAGACTCTATGGAATGGTTCAATTTCACTAATACTCCATTTGTTATCTTCTTCATTCTAGTAATCGTAGTGTTACTGTTTCTAACGTTCTTAATCGTTTCTCTTATTATCTCATATCGCCAAGATTACAAATACTTAGAGAAACTTAAAAACGAATCAACCACACTTCGTATTTTCATTTTAGATATGAAAAACAATTCAGTGGTGTATTTTAATCGTTCTGATTTAAGAAACAAGAAACAAATTGATTTGAACACTTTCTATTCTCACTTCCACACTAACGACATTGACAAAGTCAAAAGTTGGATTTTCTCCATCTGTACTGACTATAAATCAGCAGATAAATATTTAGAAGCCGATATCGTGATTAACCATGGAAGAAACACTTTCTTCTCACTTCTTAAATTATTAAAGTACGATCCAAACGAAGGCATTATTCACCTTGAATCATTCGTCTTAAAATTCATCACTCCAAATAACGCTTCCAATAAAAAGAAAAAGAAAGCCCTCTTTACTGGTGTGGTTAAAAGAAGCACGATGGAATCTTTAATCGTCAAAGAGAAGAGTTTAAAAGGTTTTACCTTCGCTATTAGATTTTATTACATCAGACAAAAAGTCTTGTCCAACGATAAGATTGAAAGATATATGATTATGACATTAAAAAATGTCATTTATCCATACTCCGCTAATCCACGTATCTCCCGTCAAATCATCGATACTGGTGATAATGAATTATTATTATTCGATTTAAGAATTGCATCTCGCGATGAAGCGATGGTTTTAGCGACATCCATTGCCCACTCCATTAAGAAATGCATTGGTGTTAACGGCTTTGCCGATTCCATTAATTTCTCTATTGGTGTTGTTGAAAACGCACAATATTATCAAGATTTAGATTCGATGATTTTAAAAGCGCAAGAAGCTTGCATGTCCGCACAGCATCATGGCCAAGAAATACTTCTTTATCAAAAACAAGCCGCGCCACTTGTGGAAGATATCGTGAAGAAGTGGAAAACCTCATGCAACCAAATAGTTTACGCTATTTGTTTAGACCAATCTTTGATGTTACTAAACGCCGTACCATTGGCTATTTTGAATACGTAAAGGCCTATAATACTCCATTTACTTCTTTTGCAGAAATGAGTAAATATGCTTCTAAAGTCAATATGAGCAAAGAGTTCTTTGCGATGATTGCTAGATATGTAGTTCCAAAGTTTGCCAGTGAAAAACAAGAGGATTATTGGCGATTATTTATGCTCGTATCTTTACAAGATATCGACCATATGGCGGAAATCCTTAATCAAATCCCACAATCTCATGATGTCCATCTCGTTTTAGTGTTCAACGAGCAAGAGATCAATGAAAACTCTGGCCATCTCGATCTTTTAAACGATTCCTTAAAAGCTTTAAGAACAGATGGCTTTGAACTCGCTATGCTCATGAAAGATAAAAACCTCTTATTAGACCCAAGTGTCTATTATAATTTCGATTACTTCGTTGCTGGTTCAATGATGATTGGTGAAATTAGAAAGAATAACCGTATTCGTTTATCTATTCACTCCCTTATTGAATCACTTCTTAAATACAATCGACCTATTATTGCCACCGACCTTGAAGGGTGGCAAGCCATCGAACTCATCATTAAATCTGGTGTCAGCATTGTCTCATCAGAAACTATTTCGTCATCAAACGACATGCTTCTTCCACTTGATAAGAAGAAAGTCGAAAAACTCATTACCATAGATGATAGTTATCATTAGGAGGACTTAATATGGGTAAAGAAAATCAAATTAAAAACGACGCAATTACACGTCAAGAAGACGATTTTGCGCAGTGGTATACCGATGTTTGCCGTAAGGCAGAATTAATGGATTATTCTTCCGTTAAAGGTTTTATTATTTATCGTCCTTATGGCTATGCCATTTGGGAAGAAATCCAAAATTATTTAAATAAAAGATTTAAAGAAACAGGCCATCAAAACGTTTATATGCCAACCGTGATTCCTGAATCCTTACTTCAAAAGGAAAAAGATCACGTGGAAGGCTTCGCTCCAGAATGCTTAATTGCTAATATTGGTGGTGGTCAAAAAATCGATGATCCACTCATCATTAGACCAACAAGCGAAACTTTGTTCTGCGAACATTACGCTAAAATCATCTCTTCTTATAGAGATTTACCAAAACTATATAACCAATGGTGTTCAGTTGTCCGTTGGGAAAAGACCACACGTCCATTTTTAAGAGGTGCAGAATTCTTATGGCAAGAAGGCCATACAATGCACGAAACCGAAGAAGAAGCGCGTACAGAAGCATTAAAAATGCTTGAAATCTACGATGATTTAGGTCGTGATATTCTCGCTGTTCCATTTACCAAAGGTAGAAAAACCGATAAAGAAAAATTTGCCGGTGCTTTAGAAACCTATTCCATCGAAGCCTTAATGCCAGATGGTAAAGCCTTACAAAGTGGTACCACCCATTATTTCGGTACTGGATTTGCGGAAGCCTTTGGTATCAAATTCCAAGGTAGAGATGGTAAGTTATATAATCCTCATCAAACTTCATGGGGTGTTTCAACTAGATTATTAGGCGCCATCATCATGGTGCATGGTGATGATAACGGTTTAGTCTTACCTCCATATGTCGCCCCAATTCAAGCAGTAGTCATTCCTGTTGCCCAACAAAAACCAGGCGTCATTCCTGCTGCTAGAGAATTAGAGAAGCTATTGAAGGATGCGGGCGTGCGTGTGAAATTAGACGAATCTGATAAAACACCAGGCTGGAAATATAGCGAATACGAAATGAAAGGTGTTCCACTCCGTATTGAAATCGGTCCAAGAGACATTGAAGCTGGTGTGGTGACAATCGCTGTCCGTCATGATGGTCGTAAGATTACCGTTAAAAAAGAAGAAATGGTGGACACCGTTATTCAATTATTCAAGCAAGTCCATCAAGAAATGTATGAAAAAGCGCAAGCCTATCTCCTTGATCACGTCACTGAAGCTAACAACATGGATGAATTCAATAAAGCCATGGAAAAAGGTGGCTACGCTAAGATGATGTGGTGTGGCGATGTGGAATGTGAAAACAAGATTAAAGAACTCACAACCGCGACAGCACGTTGCATCCCATTCAACCAAATCCCATTTGGTGAAACATGCCCAATATGCGGCAAAAAGGCCAAAAAAGTCGTCTTATTCGCTAAGGCCTACTAATTTTTAATTTTCTTATTTAATTTTAATCGCCCTTTATGTTAAGATAAGGGGCGCACTGGAGTAGTACCCAAGTTGGTGAAGGGGCTTCCCTGCTAAGGAAGTAGATCGGGTTAACTGGTGCG
>CADCCA010000002.1 GCA_902799855.1 uncultured Erysipelotrichaceae bacterium
TAAACAACTCTATAACATCAATGTCGAAGTTGAAGAAAATAGTGAACTCGATTTATTTGAATCGTTTAAGAAACACGAAAACGATGAAAGAATCCCATCGGTCGTGGAAGATATGTCTAAAGACTTAGGTGTTGGTAACAAAATCCCATCCATCTTACCTAAGTTAGCCCAATATGAATTAACTTTATTAGATTGGGTAGAAAAGCATAAAGGCTATAGAAAATATGTCGCTATCGCGGGTAAATGCTGGCCAGCTTTCCAAACGATGTTTGGTTTTGTTCCCTGCTACGTTAATTCCAGATTAACCGCTAAAGGTATTCCAGTATCTTGTGAAGTTGATATCTATGGAGCGTTATCCGAATATATCGGTACTTGTGTCAGTGAATCACCAGTCACCTTATTAGATATCAATAACACCTTACCAAAAGAATTATATAAACAAGATATTGAAGGTAAGTTTGACTATAACTTTAGAGATACATTCATGGGCTTCCACTGTGGTAATACATGTACATCATTACTTTGTAAGCCAGAAATGAAATATCAAAAGATTATGGCAAGATCTCTTCCAAGAGAAGTTACAAACGGCACATTAGAAGGTGATATCAAACCAGGAGAAATCACATTCTATCGTTTACAATCAACTTCTGATAATCATTTATATGCTTATGTCGCAGAAGGTGAAGTCTTACCAGTGCCAACCCATTCATTTGGTTCCATCGGCGTCTTCGCTATTAAGGAAATGAATAGATTTTATAGACACGTCCTTATCGAAAATGGTTTCCCACACCATGGAGCGGTAGCCTTTGGTCATTATGGCAAAACCATCTTTGAAATCTTCAAATATTTAAGCGCTGAAAAGATTGGTTATAATCAGCCAGCGTCATTACCATATCCAACAGAAAATCCTTTTGAGAAATAGTGGAGTCCTTATATGAGTCAAAAATACACATATTGCGGTAGAGAAATGACCGCAGAAGAATTATTAGAATTCGGTAAAGCACATTATCCAAAGTTTTATTGGATCAAAAGAGGTATCGGCATAGGCATAATGTCTACTTTTGGTATTGCTGCTATTTTTTTGGCTTTATTTGCTAAGACCTATTACGAATGGTACCAATCTAATCATGATGAATTTTTCTTGTACTATTCTCAGGGTGAGTTGGTAGGTGCTGTTGTCTGTGGCTTGTTCGCTGTCGTAGGGTTAATCTTGTTTTCTCTTTCTTTCATTCCGTTACCAGATGAAAAATACATTAAACACGCGATTGATTACTACACTAAACTTGAAGCAAGAAATTCAAGAAACCAAGCAAGACAAGACGCTAAACAAGAAAAAGAAGATGTTTCCGCACTTCTCAAATATAAACAGCTTTTAGATGCAGGTGTAATTACCCAAGAAGAATTCGACGCTAAGAAGAAAGAAATTATAAAATAGAAAAATGACCAGGTTTTGAATCTTTATTAATCTGCATTAGCCGCTATCTCCATTACTTCATAGACTTTCTTTTCAATGCCTAGTTCTCTAGCATATTTAAAAAGTTTAGATTGATTGTTGATGGTTCTAACATAAAACTTAATTGCCTTAATAAATGTTTCCCCATCATATTTATCACGATATTTGATAACATCGCATATTGTTCTTTCTTCATCGTAAGTTTTAACAATATTACCAAACATCGTTTTGACTTCTTTAATTCCTAGTTCATATACATTCACGTTTGATAGTTTGTGAACGATTAACGAATCAATTTTATCTCTAGAAGGGTGGTAATTTTGTGGTGCACTTACTTCTATGTCAGTTGGTATTTTATCAGTAAGCCCAAGTAGATAAAGAGCGCTAAGACCTGCAAAGATATATTTAGGATACCTTCTTTGAATGATGTAATAATTATCAATAATGTAATTATCATTGGCGTAAAAGCCAGGAGCAATCTTATTGAGGTTGTTCCTTTTAACAAAATCGGAAAGAAACCATGACGATATATTAGCGTTATCAACATCTTCACGAGTGATATGCCCACCATTGGCTTTAAAGATTTTTTCAAGCAGAGAATAATTAGTGTTATCTTTCATTTGCACCTTATTTTACATTTTTTAATGTGCGTTTGCAAGAAATAATGTTAGAGTTTGCTCTATTAGAATTTTGAAATAATTTGAGATTCCAATATATGTTTATATAGTCGTGGCTCTTTTTCGTCTAAAATGTCGTAATGAACAACAGTGCTATTTGGAAAAGTACTTTGATATATTCCCAGTACAAAAGGTCGTGTCGCGTGTTTTGAGCAATGGGTTTTCTCTACGCATTCTTTTCGTTTAAGAATTGTATTAAGTCTTCTTCTTTTAATGGCTTAGAGAAGTAATAGCCTTGTACGTAATCAATCTTCTTATCAACGGAGATACCTAATTGTTTTTCGTTTTCTACGCCTTCCACAACGATTGGAATATCCAAACTCTTAAATAAGTTAATCGCTGCTTCAAAGAAGATAGAGACGTTTTGAGATTCTCCTAATAATGATTTATCTAACTTCGCTACTGAGAATGGTAAATCAATAAATCTAGCGATATTAGAATAGCCACTGCCAAAGTCATCCATCGCAAATTGAACACCATATTGGCCCAAATCCGCCATAAACTCTTTGGTTTTGCTTGGATATTTAACCGCGATAGTTTCAGTAATTTCTAAGATAATACGCTTTGGATCAATGCCATATTGATTAATAATCTTCATAAATCTTTCACTTGGATTATTAAAGAATTCCGCACAGCTAATATTAACTTCAAGACTTTCGATATCTGGATGTCTTTGTAAGAAAGCACATGTTTCATTTAAAACGAAGAAATCAATATCATTGGCTAAACCAAAGTTTTCAGCGATAGGAACAAATTCTCCTGGTCCAATATAGCCTAATTCTTCATTAGATAACCTAATTAATGCTTCAAAATGATTAAAACGCTTTTGGTTAACATCAAAGATTGGTTGATATACCATATATAGACCACTCTTAGTGATCAAACAATCTTCTAAGATTTCTTTAATCTTTCGATCTCTATTAATTTGTTCTAAGAAGGCTTTATCTAATTCCACACAGTGAGAATCTTTAAAATTAATGACACTCAATGTTCTATTCATAAAGTCGTTATACATATCCGTATTAGTGAACACTCGATCGTTCATGAAATATAAGATATCTAAAGTAATATTAACAAGACGTCCTTTAATGTTAAGTGGTTTAGAGAATCTCTCATTAATCGCATCTAACATTTGTTTTTGTTCTTCTTCATTTTTGAGTAATAAAACGAATCTTGATGATTGCACTCTAAAGATATAGGTTTTTCGATTCACGCCCTGGATAAATCTTCTTGTCACAGAGATTAATTCATTCGCGGAAACAACACCAAACTTTTCACTAAACATACCAAAGCTTTCGATTTCTAAGATGATGTAATATTTTCTTTGCTTTTCAAATCTTTGAGTATTTACATAATCCATGAAAGCATAGTTATTAAAGGCTTTGGATAATCTATCAACCTTAACATCTGGATCACAAACAGAAACAACCGCTAACATCGCTGATAAAGTGAAAGCAGTGCCACTTAATAAATATTGTGGTTGAAGTGTTTGAACAATCGCTGCAACTGCGGTGATACCAATCACACTAAATAAGGTACGTAATAATTGCTTTGGTAATACCTTTCTAAAGGCTACAGTATAGGCAACTGTCGCGGACAAATTTAAACCCCAGTTAATAACATATAATGATAAGAATGTTGGTCCTGGGGCGAAATCGTATGTTCCGTATGTGGAATTATAAACAAAACTAAAGTTCCAATGGTGTAAGCAGTTGGTGAAAAATAAAACCGCACCCACAATAGAAGGAATAATGGTTAATAAATAAATAGGGGAATATCTTAATGATTTTCCCACTGAATAAAAGACAAAAGCAAATAAAGAATAAGAGAGGGCGAATTGCATGACGAAGAATAATTCCGCTACAGCCTCAACCCAAGCGATATTAACCACATTGGAGTGGTCTAATAAATAACAGAATAAGATATCAAATCCAACATTAGCGACTAAGAATATTAAGCCGACACCAAATAATCTTGCGGTGGCAACAGGGAATTTTTTCCGTGCAAAATATGCAATGGTAATCGCTACTAGGAAAACCAAGGAACATAATTCTAGAAAATAGTTGCAGTGCAGGTTCTCGGAGAACCTTTCAAATGTTGAATGGTTTGGCATTATGCAAGCATTGTAAAAAAATATTTTCGATATTTCAATGCAAAAAATAACTATTGAATAAACGCGCGTTTTTTGTGTATATACACGCCTTCTTTTCTAAACCATATAAGGGTCACAAAAAGGGACAATTATTTTCAAATGTAAAAGCGTGGATAAAAATGTGCTTTCCACTATGAAGAAGGCTCCTTCCTTTTTATAATAAGTACATGATTAAAAGATATCATGTTGACCGATTAAGTGTTTTTAATCAATCTTTGATGCTTTCCTTTTATGAACCAGGAACATTTGGTTTTCACATTGAAGGATTAGAAGATAAATACGAAAAAGAATTATTCTCTAATAAAAAGATTAAATTCATTAAAGAAGATGTCGATTTTAAAAGCGTTCCTTCTAGTTGTGTTATTGCCTATTTTGATGAAGAAATGCTTTTAAAAGCGATCGTGCTTAAGTCTTCTATTAATAACTATTTTCTTTTTAAGATGGATCCTCAAAAAGATAACACTTTGAATATCCATCAAAAATATATCTCTAATGATTTAGATGCTTTATTAGATGATTATGAAAAGCACTGCAAAAGAAAAGGTAAGAGTTACTACGCTGGTATCGGGGATTCTAAGCTAATCAGTGATATCGATTATTTTGAATATATCTTTGAACAAGAAACTAAAAATAAGATTGATAAAGGTTCTTCTATTTATAAACTCTTATTCAATTCTAATAACTTCTTTGTGGTGGACTTCATTGAACACATTAGAAATGGTCATATTAAAATCACTAATAAGAAAGATATCGATAAGAATGCTTTAGCGTTTGAATCAATGCAGAAACATAAAGTTAATCGTAAAGATTGCTTATTAATTGATTCAGAAACTAAAGACATCAAATATTTCATCTTCACCTATAAACCACACTTTTTAAATCACTATTATTTATTAAAGAATTTAGGCAATGATAATTTCGTTTTCATTACCGAAAGCATATCATTCAACAAGATTCTTTCTTGTAGTGAATTAAAGAACATCAAATATAAAAACGGTAGTGCATTCGCCGCGAAAGAATTCGCGAAGATGCACTACGATAACTTCTATTTAGAATATGTCGCCTTTGAAGAAGAGGAAGAATTCGATGAAGTAGTGAAGAATGAACTTCCGATTGTTGAGAAGGTCATTAGTCAAAAAGATATCTTATTAAATGCCGTTAAAGAAGAACTCGCTAAATGCAAAAATAACGAGGACGTGACTATTTCTTATCATGGTAAACTCAGAATCCTAGAAAGAATTGGTGAGATGAGTGAAGAAGAAATGCTCACTGTTGCTAAAGTCGCCTATGAACGTGGTGAACACTCCATGAACTATTATGAAAAAGATATGGATATGTTTAAATTCCTGCAATATTACCAAAACAAAAAACTTGGTAAGACACTAAGGCTATTTAAAGGTATGTTATTCTTCTATTCTATGGAACCACCTCACGAATTAGTGACATGTTTCCCATACGAAAATAACTACAATTTGTTTTTGGAAAATAAGAGAGATAAGAAACTAAAACGCTAAAGAGGTTTCAATATCGTAAATCTTATATTCAATGGTTCCCTTAAATTCTGGGAACTTTTCTTTTAAATAATCAACTTCACCAATCGCATTCATCGTGGTGGCGATTAATTCGTTATCAACACCGTTAATATTTTTTCTAATTCTATTAAGGATTGGATCCATGTATTTACCGCTTTCATTGTTGATAGCAGCGTGAATCGCTCCACAGTGTGTATGGCCTAAAACTACAATATGTTTTACTTTTAAATGTTCAATCGCATATTCGACTGAGGCTAATTCACCTTCGTTAATCACGTTACCTGCTGTTCTAATCACAAATAGTTCACCTAATGAACAATTAAAAATCATTTCAGGAACCACTCTTGAATCAGAGCAAGTAATCACTAATGTTTCAGGATGTTGTCCTTTGACTAATTCATCTCTTCTCGCTTTTAAAGCAGCGTCTTTTTCTAATCTATCAATAAATTCTTTGTTTTTCTTTTCTAAGTTCATATCCTAATACCTCAAATCCATTATAGCAACCAAACATAAAAAAACAGTGATTTTTAATGTTTCATAAAAAAATCGCTGCTTTTATGATACATTATTGATGGAGATACCTTTGAATGTATATCTATTCAAGGGAACATATAGTATGAGAATAAATAAATATATGAATGCCGCTATTAAAGAGGCATATAAAGGCATTAACAAACACGAAGGTGGTCCTTTTGGCTGTGTCATAGTCAAAGATGGTAGAATCGTAGGAAGAGGCCATAATAAGGTTTTATTAATGCATGACTGTACATGTCATGGTGAAATGATGGCGATTAGAGACGCATGCAAAAAACTAGGCACCTTTGATTTAAGCGGTTGTGATCTTTACACAACTAGTTCACCTTGCCCAATGTGCGAAGGTGCGATTCAATGGTCAAATATCGACCACGTGTATTCAGGATGCACGATTGAAGACGCTGAAAATATCGGCTTTAGAGATAAAGTATTCCACGAAGAAGGCAAACAAGAAATACGCTTAGATAGAGATGCTTGCCTAAAGCTCTTTGACGATTATAAAAAAACAAATCCTCAAAATTACTAATGGTTTCAATAGAAAAATTAATAAACTGCGGAGATTGCTTTTATCTATTAATCTTTTTACAATTATGTCAGTAATAAAATACTAAAGGAGATTTTTATGCCAGGAATTATTATACCTTTGATATTGGCTCTTTTGGCCACGCCCGTAATAATTTTTCTTATTATAAAAGGCAGAAAAAAGAGCGAAGAAAACGAGTCGATAACCAAATCTCAAGAAGATAATAAAGATGAGTATCTTAAGCGTTTAGAGAAAGCTTCGACAGAATTGATAGAATTGCTTAATAAATCTATTGATGAAAGGTTATATCAAGAGTCTTTTGATGCTGATAGATACAAAGAAATGTTCAGTGCTTTTGTAGATATAGCGCTTCTAATACCATACGAAGACCGAAGCTATGTTAATGATGGCGTTTTGAACATTCCTGAAATTGATGGACATGAAGGTAGGTTTTATCGTGGGATTGTCAAGGAATCGGCAGGTGTTTTAAAAAAGGCTAAAGAATTGTTTGATTCAGAAAAAAATGAACGGAACAAGAATAACGCTGAAGAAGGGTTATCTCATGTTTACCCATCAGATATCGAATTAGATAACTTTGTTTCTAACGCTTCTTTTGAAGTAACCGAGTCACAAGAATACTTAACTGCCATTCCTCCATTGAGAGCTTTTAAATATTTCGCAGATGCTCAACGGGCTTTTGCTAAAAAATTGAAAGAAGAGAAAGATTGGGGCGCGGATCGCGCGAATGGTCAAGTGGGCTATACAACCAAGTTTAATACATATGCACTTTTGGCAAAAATAATTAGATATGGCATTCTCCAAGGATTTAGCGAGGGCAACAGAAGTAGAGTTAGCATGGAATTTGTATCCTCTAGAATGTACGAGATAAAAAAGCTTACAACATGCGAAGAACTCTATAATTTTGAACCACGTGTCAACCGCATTACCAATTGTTATAAGGCGCTGGATTGGCTTTTGACAAAAAACCCAGATTTAACATTAAAACATGTAGACTTTGATCACTTATATTACACATTTGTTTTAAGAGATAATGATAAAAGCAATTATGGCAACGATATGCCTTTCGAGAGACTAATCGAGGTTGACGGCTTTAAAGAATTGCTTTCAAATCCAAGGGTTCTTTCAAACATCGATCCTGAATTCAAGCAACAACTAGAAGAATTCCATAAAAAATGGAATGAACAATTCAAAGAATTCGATCGTCAAAAAGAATTAGAACGCCTTCAAAAAGAACAAAAGATTTTAGACGATAGACGAGAAATGGCGATTGGCAGAATTAGAGCCGATGCGGAAAAGATGATTCCTGCAGGTGGAGTTAACATCTATCTTGTTGAATACCAAATAGAAGGACATCGGTTTGAATGCTTTATCTCGGATTCTATGGCAGAAGTGAAAGAACAGTTCGTTGATTTCTTTAGAAAGAGATATAATTCTACAAAACCATCAAAGGTCATTATTAGCGAGCGAATTGTTAAAATCACCTGTATTAACTACATGTTTAAGTAAAACCGAATTTATAAAAGGGTTGACTGACAATCACCCTTTTTTCTTTTTTTGTAATCAGTTGCGCTGAGCACCTTAATCCATTAGAAACATTGGTGTTATAATAGGTAGTAACTTATGAAAGCATTAGTAAAACCATTTGTTTATTTGACCATCATATTATCTTTGCTTGGGTGTTCTAAATCAACTTCACCCATTATTTCGGGTTCTAACTCCAACACTTCATATGCCTTGGATAATTATTTAAAAAAGCAGGATGATTCAGCATACTTAAAACAATACAAACTGCTAGGGTTGCCATTGTGTGATTTGACCAAAATAAAAGGTGAAAATTACGCAGTATCAGCAAAAAAAGATTATATACTAAACGACAACGAAGCGTCGGTTGTATCTTTTGCAAGTGATACAATGCCACTGAATTATTATTTTCATTCCGAATATAAATATACTGCTACTGATACTTTCAAAACATACCTCCATAAATATGATTTGTTGTACCAAATCCAAATTGATAAAGTTGGTTATGAAGTGTTTCCTAGAATAGTCATTGGAGATACGATTCAGAGTATCCAGAAAAAAACGAATAGTCGAATTTCCAACGATCCTTCTTTGCTCAAATTCGAAAGCGCCAACTTGACATGGCTTTTTCGGTTTTATAAACAAACGTTAGTATCGGTTCATCTTTATGGTGGTGATAATTATTGTGGTGATGATGACGGTGGAGACCACGGCTTGTCTTCTATTGTGGACGCTTTTCAATACGTTAATGCAAAAGGATTAACAAAGTACTCCGTCGATAAATTAACTTATTATACAAAAGCCTTTTTGCCGGAATACGGGGGATGGTTCTATAAATGGTATTTCCAAAATGATTATATGTCATTGCCGGTTTTTTCAGAATGTTCCTTCCCATACAGAGTTTTTTATAATTACGAATTAATTTGGATGAATGGTGCTTTTCCTCATGCTTGTGCGGGGTTTTTGGGGAAATGGATAAGTCCATTCAATCCAGAATATGAATTGGACATTGAATATATAACTGAGTTTGGGGAAATACAATTCAATTTAAAAAAAGATGATCATATAATTTCCAATATTAATGGCGTTATAGAATACAACGATGAATTAGATGTTGAAACCAATTATAGTGAATATTCTGCCAAAATAGAGTATGAAGACCAATATTATGCTGGTGGATATGGTTCAATACAAGGCGTAAAGGTTCATTTATCTGACAGAATTGCTTTTGATTTAGTTAATTCAACTGTTTATTTTGGCGAAGTAAGCTGGAAACGTGACAGTGCTGGGATTGAAACAAAACCTTCTTTAACAACAGGATATATGCGATATTTTGGATTAGATGATCCTGATTTGAAAGATAGAACAACCCAGAATAATGGAAAAAACGAAAGCAAAGGAGGAACTTTACTAAACGAATATTTCAACAGCAAAGAGAACACCTCTGGATTAGATTATGTCCAATATTATTTTGAATACGTCTATGACTATTATTTCAAAGAAACAGATACAATTTATTTTGTATGGAAATACACCCGTTCTGGTGATTTGTATTATGTTGATTTGAATAACAGAACAATAATTCTTGAAACACGAAAACATAAATTGTTTCCAACTATTAAAAAAGCAGTTTGGTCAAATGGCTCACTAATTACTAGTAACGCTGCTTTCTTTCAAGGAAATTGGATATCTGATGATGGCTCAATATCCTTAACGTTTGATAAAGAGAGCAATGTTTCTTTAACCACTAGTGGAGCTTTAATAAATGAATTCAAATCCCTACCATCCGCTAAAGAAAAAGTTAAATCCGAGTCAGACTGGCTTCAATTAAATTATTTTGGATATGAATATGGGAATTACGACTTGTTTGGCTACATATTATTAAATTTTTATACTTGGGAAATGACGCTTCATATTACCAGAAGCAATATTCCGGGAATAGAGATGGGAATTAGGAAAATGGTAACAGAAAACCGTTGGACATATGGTGACAACATTTCTGAATATACACCTGAAGAAATAGAACAAATAAACAATGAATCTGGAAAAACGCTCATTTCTGTTTCATGCATAAGTGATTTCTATGGCAAAGTTCTTGGAAAAATTGAAATTTATAGCAACGGCGATCAAATAGGATACGACTATTATGGCCAAATAGTTGGTTATTACTATAAAGAAACCGATACAACCACAGATTTCAAAGGAACAATCATTTCTCACGGCAATACTTTATCATTCCTCATTATGCAGCCAAGCGTTCAATGAATAAGAAAATGATTCTAATCCTAAAATCGCAACATATTGGAATAGTAGCGGAATGTTCTGCATAGTTTCTTTTAATGATAGCAACTAAGTTATATGATTTTAGTATGGCGACTGAAATTAGCATCACGATCGAAGATATCTACAAAGCTTTAAAGTACCACGATTTAGAAATACTTAAGCATTTTAATGACGACAGTTTGACCGATCAGCAATACCTATTTTATGCGATAAACAATGACATCATATCAAACGCGCTTTTTATTGTTGTCAATATGAAGATTGGCAACTTACAAACGTTAGGAATAGATAACTGTTGCCGTACTATCATAGAAGCATTTGCTGTCCTAAAAATGATTGCTGCGGGAGACATTAGCGATGAACAAGCCAGGATATTTAGATATCATTATGCAATTGTTGATTTCGCTAACATGCGCAAGCTTGTTAACGAGGACGTAAAACAAACAGATGATTTTCAATACGTTGATAGAGATAGGCAAAGAGCCTATGAAGCATTAATGAGTTTCCATAATTGCACTATAGGTGATTTAAAAAAAGACCCTGATTTGGATGACTCAAATTTTTATTTGAAAAAGCATCTTGGAGAGAGGATTAACTTTGCTACTTTGCTTGAGAAATACCCTGTTTTTGATGTGAACGAAATAAAAATCTACGACTTCTTTTCTATATATGCCCATCCAAGATTTGAAAAAGATTCAAAAATAGAAGAAGCGTACAGCAATCTAAGAACAGCGTATATCAAAAGAGTTATGGATTATATTGTTTCCTTTTTGAAAAATGAAAAGCTATTTGTTTTTGATAAAGAAGTAACTGACTTTGAACATGATTTTTTCAAAAACCCAATCTTAAAAAATAATGTTTTAAATATAAAAGATATGAATCGAATTTTTGATTCAATAGAAAAAAAGATTTGCTTCTTTGATGAGGGATATGATTCATTTACGCTGTTTTTCCTGGAAAAAATGAGAAGTCTGATTGCTGATATGGAAGTCAGTATTACTTTGGGCTATAGAGAGCATATTATTTCCATCTTTAAATCCGCAATTGAATATATTGCTCTTTACTCAACAATTAATGAATGTTGTTCATTAGAAGATTTCAAGAAGATTAAACTAGCATACTGTTATTCCTCTAGATTACAAATAGACAACCTAATGCTTCCTAAAGATTTTTTAGAAGAAGCAGGTCTACCGTCTTCACTTATTGATGATACCGTTTTAGAACTTCGCCCATTATTTGATGGTTACTATAAAGAAAAGTATGAGCTTGATAATTTTGAATACTTTTTAGATAAGATTAGGAATAGGGCCCGCTATTTTTTAAGCAAAGACAACGGCTCATATAACAGCTTTGTTAATAAACTTCTCGATGATCTATATTCAGACAAAAGAGAAAGTGAATTTATCAAAATGATTTATAAAATATCCAAAGATATGAATCATGGCGGTGGATACAGTTTTAATTCAAGCCCTGGATTGATTGATAGTCAATGTCGCCATGTGCAAAACACTATTTATAGATATATGTACAAGATGCTTGCTTTCTTTTGGTTGACGTTGAAAGAACACGGAAAAGAAGTGGATCTTACAATCGAATTAAAATACTTTGAAGTGCTATCGTCAATCGAACAAAATGAAATTGATAAAATCAACAATGAATACTTTGAAAAACGTAAAAAACTAGCATAGAATATTTGTGCTTTTGCATAACTTGCCACTCGTTTCTATCGAACGTGGAGGAGGTAAGTATATATGCGCAAAAGCTATAAAGCCTTCTCCTACAAAAGTTTTCTTGAAGACTTAAGAGAAGAGATACGTTTTTCAAAATATACACAAGAATCAATCGCTCTTAACCATCTCGATATGGCAAGAGAGACTTTGTGTAGAAAACTATCTAATGGTGATTTAACCGGCAGACAGTTATACACGATTCTAGTGGTGCTTGGAATACTCTGACCTGCCAAACGATAGACCGGCAGGTCTTTTTTGTTGCTTCCAAAAACAATTTAGATGTGATTTATATGCTCGTCACATTTCCTGACAAGAAAAATACATTTTCTTATATTGGTGGTGCTTGGTCTAGAAAACCAACAAAACCGTTCTTTGAAAACTTAATAAAAAAGCTGCCTCGATTCTTGAGCTTGCGAGGAAAAACATAAGAGCTCTTGGGTTGTATGTTACCCATCATATGAACATTCCTTAAGCACAATCTTAACGGTCAAACAAAACAGAAAGGAAAAAAATAAATGAACGAAAAAATATACTTAAAAGACATAGCTGGCTATGAAGAAGAAAAAGCCGAAGCAAAAAAGATTATCGAGGTTCTCAAAAACCACGAAAAATATGAAAAAATAGGCGCCTATATTCCGAAGGGTTTGATTCTCTCCGGAAATCCTGGCGTTGGCAAAACAATGTTAGCAAAAGCAATAGCAACTGAAAGCAATGTTCCGTTTTATGAATTTGAAAGCAATGAAAGCGAAACAGAATCAGAAACCATTAAATCCATTAAATCACTGTTCGCGAAAGCTAGAGAAAACGCCCCGTCTATCATCTTTATTGATGAATTTGATGAATTGGTTATGACTAGCGACTTCAGATCTGATTATTCAAGAAAAACTACAAAGATTCTCTTAACAGAAATCGACGGCATATCTTCTAGCGATGGCGTGCTTGTGATTGCTACTACAAACTACCGTCCTATGCTCCCTCCGTCTTTAATTAGAAGCGGTAGAATGGACAAAAGAATTACTGTTGAGATGCCCGATTCAATTGATAGGGAAGAAATCTTCAAACTCTATCTATCAAAGAATAGCTTGTTATCAGATATAGATGCCCACCAATTAGCGCTAAAAACAGCCAATTTCTCTGGTGCCGATATTAAAACCTTAGTGAACGAAACGATTATTGATTGTGCTTCTCAAAACATCGAGAAAATAACTATTCAGGATTTCGAAAGAAATATTCCTGTAGTTATGTTCCAAGATATTAAAAAGAAGAGCAGATCAGGACCTGATGATATGACTTGCTATCATGAAATTGGCCATTTCATTACCGAATACAAAACAAGCGGATCAGTAGGATCGATTTCTACAGAAAGATATGGAAGAGTGCAAGGACACGTTTATTTCGATGAAGAGATAATTGATTTTGAGCCAGTAACTAGAGATACCTTAAAAAAGAAACTAATCACTATACTTGGTGGTTTGGCTGGCGAAGAAGTAATGTGCGGTGACGTAACTAGTGGTTCTAGCGATGATATTGGAAAAGCAAGAAGATTCATCTCACAACTTATGAATGTCGGAGCGTTTGGATTTGATAAACTATTATCAGTTAATATGATTGGTAGATTTTCTCATGAATCATTTCCAATTTCAGAAAAAAGAATCGAAATCATTGAGAAATTTGAATGCGACTTATTAACAGAAGCATTCGACAAAGCAAAGGCTCTTGTATCGGAGAATAAAAGTTTGGCTGAAGCGATTTATAAAGAATTGAAACAAAAAGAAAAATTATCTAAACGTGAAGTTGAATCAATTCTTAAAAGTTTTAAAGAAAGAGGCGAAATGCAATGAAGTTACGAATAAATGAATGGTGGAACAATTTCAAAAAGTTCGACTGGAAAATGTATCTGGCACTGTGCTTATTGGCATTAGTGCCAGCTATTTACCAAACTGTGGTTACTAAGTTAATCACCGTTCACGCCAATCCTGGTTCATTAGATATTGTTGGGCAAATGGAATGGTTTGATCTCATTGACGAAACCATCTGTGCTTTCTTGATTGTTCCAATGTATTCTGTCCTCTCAAAAGCTCACAAAAGAGATGACTTCAACAAAGTAGTTTTCAAATTAGGAATTATTATCGTTGGATTATATGCATTGTTCTCTTTAGGAACTTTCTTCTATGGAATCCATCTAGTTTCTTATATGAATCCTGCCGAGATTGATGTTGCTGCGGCATATAGATATTTATCTTTAGAAACAATCGCCTTCATGGTTGGAATCATCTTCAGCTATGCAAGCGTTGTATTCCTTGTTATTGATAAATCTAGATACATGTATGCGTTCTTGATTGCAAAAATTGGATTAGCGTTGCTCTCCGACTTTGCCTTAATTCCAGGAATGGGTATTGACGGCATCGCGGTTAGTAACATTATCGCAAATGGAGTAATGGGTGCACTTGCTATTACAATGTTGGTGCTGATAAAACAAATTAGACCTGGCAAATTCAACAAAGATGATATTCCTCATTTAAAAGACTGGGTACGTGTAGGCTTGTTTGCTGGTGGTCAACAATTCTTAGATAACATTATTTATGCGTTAATGATCGTTAGAATGGTTAATGCTGTTAGTGAATCTGGAAACTACTGGGTGGCTAACAACTTTATTTGGGGATGGCTATTAATCCCAATTACCTGCCTAGCAGAAATTATTAGAAAAGATGCTGGAGCGGATGGATACAAACTCAAACAAATTAACTATTATTCAATTGCCATCTTTTCGTTGATTGTCTGGTTTAGTCTAATTCCTACATATAATTGGTTCTTCGGAACCATTGAAGGAATTGATAATCCAACAAGAATATTTGAAATAGTAGTGAAGAACCTAGGTTTCTATGTCGCTTATGCTTTATCTCAAATCCCAGATGCAATTTTTGTTGGTATGGGCAAAACTAAATACAACGCGATCAATTCATTGATTTGTAACATTGGTTACTATGGTCTCTGGTTTATTCTTTACCAAACAAAAGTAGTTACCATGAGTATGGATATGATTATCATCATGTTTGGTGTTGGTAATGTTGTTCACTGGGTGGTATCTCTTGTTGAAGAAAAGATCTTCTTAAAAAGAGAATTTAAGAAGCTGCAGATAAATCAAGTGAAATAGAAAGAAGGTGAGATATACAAGATGATAGATAAAAAAAGTAGATCTTCAGTTGTAAAAGATATATTACAAGAACAGATTGACTTATATATTGAAGCCATGCACATTGCGACATCCAGGTATGGTTCATCATTAAGTCACAAAGAATTCATGGATAAAACCGAAGAAATCTTCTGTGAGTTACAACAAGATGAGTGCAAACCTTTTTCTGAAAAGAAGGAGGAAATAAACTAATATGAGATATTTATTTTTTGATATAGAGTGTGCAGACGGCAATAGGGCAATCTGCGAATATGGTTATGTTCTTACTGATGAAAAGTTTAATGTTCTTAAAAAACGAAATATTTTGATGGATCCTGAATGCCAGTTCAATTTAACTGGAAGAGAAGGGCAAGACGATTTGATTCTCACTTACCCATATAGCGAATATTACAAGTTCTATCCTTTTGATGATTCGTACGAAACAATTAAAAACTTAATGACTCAAAAGGACTTGTTAATATTTGGTCACGCAGTTAATAACGATATTGGATTCTTATTCAAAGACTGCAATAGATACAAGCTTCCCTTATTTGATTACGTGGCTTATGACATACAAAAGATGTTACCTGTGTTTGATAAGCAAAATAAAAGGTACACATCATTAGAAAACGCATTTGTGGATTTGGTTCCTCTAGAAATTAGAAGCGAACTAAAAGATCATAGAGCTTGTGATGATGCAATGAAAACAATGCTCGTTTTTAAAGCAATGGTTCTTGATTTGGAATTCACGCCTAAAGATTTAATTGAGTCTTGTCCAAAATCAGAATTTAAGGCTCTTGAGTATTGGGAACAAGCCAAGATTAGAAAAAAAGAAAAGAAGAAGCATCTTCAAAATGCTGCCAAAAGAAAAGTGGGACAGCAGATGTGGGGAGATCTCTATAGAGAACACGAACCGCTTCTTGAAGATGCTGATTCAATAGGCAAATTTCTAACCGTGAGTGGTGAAATGAAAGAGCACCATGAAGAGCTTGGCAATTTAATCGATATCATCAAGAGCAAAGGCTATGTTGCTTACGATAGAATCAACGGCTCTGATTATCTAATCGTTTTTGATGAAGAGAATAAAAAAGAAATGACCGCTGGACTAAAATATCCATATGCAGGTCAAATACTAACTTACGAAGAGTTTGCTGAATTAAACAAGTAATAAAAAAACCACATTTCCTTAAAACGACGATTGATATCCTTATTTTAAATAAATATCAAGAACTTAAAGTAACAATTAAGAACTATACTAGTAGTGTGCTGTAATTAACTAAATAAGGAGATTGAATATGCCAAGAAGTAATCAAGATCAAGTAATAGCTTTATTGAGAAGCGCTCCAGCAGGCATAATGAGCGAAGCGGATTTAAAAGCTCATTTTGCTGATAAAAATTTTAGTAAAATAGTAGGCCCAATGCTTGCTAGATGCGAAATACTGAAAAGTCCGTTGGGGGAATATAGCATTAACCCTGGTTATGCTGCTCCAGCTCCAATTAGAGCGGCTCGTTCAGTTCGCCCTAGAGCAAGAGTTGTTGTTCCATTTCTCTCTAGATTAACTTTGGTAGAGTTATCTACTTATCATGGCTTGACTTTGTATCCTGGAGGCTTGGCGGAATTATCTGTTTCAAATTCAGATTTAGTTGAATCACTAATTCCAGTCGGCTTAAGACAACATGGAACAGGAAGGCCACTAGCAAATCCATATCCCCCTCTAGCTCTTAGAGAGTTCAATGCTAGGAAAGCCGCCAATCGTGGAGTATTTGATTTTTCATCTTATCGAGATGTTTATGCTGTTGTCCGTCAAATTGAAACAGATAATAGCACAGGAGATTTGAGATACCATCGTGGTGTAGCTTGCGATTTTATTGCTAATTACATCATTGATCCAAGAAATGATTTTGTAAGAAGAATAGCGCCTGGAACAACACCTGTAGACGCAGTTGCCTTGGTGGACGATATTAGAGCCCAACTTGTTAGAGCTGGTCTTTATAATGCTAGAAGTCTTGCTAGTAAAGTTTGCAAATATTTTAGTGAATTTAATTCATCGGGCGCTGCTGACGTGTTTTATATTGACGATAGTTTTGTTAGGGAAAGCGTTCCTTATTATATGAATTATCTATTTGGTGTTAATGTGCCTCCATCAGTGGTAAAAAGATCTTCCTATGCTGATTTATATGGCTGGCTTTCTAGGATTCATTCTCGTGCTACAGGTGGAGTTCTTTCAAAATCAAAATTAGATCACCTGCTTTGGTATATCTATCGCAAGTAGGAGTGTAAAAAAGCCACGTTTTCTCGACACAATAGAGTGCGCGGCTTTTAACATACTTTTAATGTAACAAACGCATCTAACTCATACTTTTGTTCATTTATTGGCAGTTTTGATGCTTTAAATGATTAATTGATATTTTTACAAAAAATTTTACCTAAAGGTAAGTCTTTCAAATGACTCAAAGTCGCATCAATTTTTGAATGCTAATTCGTATATATAATAGGAGGATTTCAAAAATGACAGAAATTGAGTTCAAAAATAGTAGTGAATATGACACTATTTTCAAGCAATTAATTAACCTCAAAAAGCCTTCAATGGCAATGATACAAAGAAAATGGAATTTATCATTTAAAAAGGCAAAAATGATATATGAGGAAGTTTCCAATTATCACGACGAAGTTTATATTCATGGTGTGATTTATGAATTAAGCTTTTGGGAAGAGCCACCAACGATAGCGAGGATTATGCGTGAGTTTAATGTTTCTTACCCATTTGCAGAAACGCTTTTAGAAAAGTATTTAGAGGTATAAGTATGCTAGAAACATTAATGTACGTGGCCCTTGGTTTAGCATATTCCGCTGCACGTGACGCAGAAAAGAAAGAAGAGGAACGCGCTATTAAAGAAGAACAAAAACTCCAAGAAGAGTTAAAAGAAATAGATCGTAAAACAAATCTAGATATCATGTGTTTCTATTATTCGTGGTATAACAACATCCCTTATAATAGAGTTAAGAAAATGCACAAAGAAGGCACTATTAAAATAGAAGACTTAGAAAAGTGTCTAAAAGATCATCAATAATAGAGGAAACAATAATGAAATTTGACGAGAAAGATTTAAAAAAGGGCAATAAGAACATTTATGATAAATTAGGTGTCGAAGAATTAGGGCTAAAACCAATAAATGATAACTTTTATTATCGAAGCAAAGACAAAAAATCAATTGGCTTCAAAATGAATGTTTCAGATACAGTAGCGGAAAGATTTAAAGTTATTTTTGGCTTGGAACAATATAATTTTGACATTTTTAAAAAGAAACTTGCTCAATCGATAAGCGGAGACGGGCAAGAATTGTCAAAAATTAATGCTCTCCATTCATCCTCTTTGTGCGCTCTACTGATGTTTTATAACATTAATGAAGAAACGAAAACGACTTTTACCGTTGACGGGCACAAATACACTAGTTCATTTTTTGAAGTTAAAAATGATGTGATATCAAGCCCTTCAAATATGGATGTTGTGTTAACTAACGAAAAAACAAAAGAAATCCTATTTATTGAGTGCAAGTTTTCTGAATATTTATCGAAGAATAAAAAATATAAATTGCCAGAGGGCTATAAAAAGTATTACAAAGACAAATACTTTGGTGATATTGATTTTGAAAAAGATATAGTTTTTCCAGACGGACTTAAACAATTAGTGGCTCATTATATTGGAATCGACCGCTTTAGAAGCAAAAAGTATTCGGATGATGAATTGGATGCTTTTTATCCAAATGAAGATGACTTGAAATTAAGAAAGCATATCTATGACCACCAATTAGAGTATGAAAATATAGCTTTTATGGAAGTAATTTTTCAGTTTGATGTCGAAGAATTTAATAAATACATAGAAGAGACAGATAAAGTGTTTGAAGCGCTTCGAAAAAAAGAAAAAGAAGTAACTAACAAGCCAAAAATTACAATCATTGGCACAAAAACATATCAACAATTGTTTAAAGATAATGAAGATAATGAAGAAGCTAAAGAAAATAACAAAATTCTTCCTGAAAAAGTAAAAGAATTCTATAAATTAAAAAGTAACTAAAACTGCTATAATTTATTCAAATGAATAATAATTGTCCTTCTTTTAGAATAATTCTTATCTCAGCAGCAGAGATTTATCGTGCTCAATATATCACTCACGAAGATTTAGTTGTTAAGAATTCAAAAGATTCTTTTGATAGACGTTATTACAAAGATGTTTTAGCGTTCAACCTCGATCTTTTATATCTTCTTGAATACGAAAAGAAATTCAATATTGAGGACAATTCGTTAAAAAGTAAAACCATTAATGGAGAGTATTACACTGATGACTTTATCAATGTCTCTTTTGAATATTCTTTGTGGATGGATGAGAACCATGAACGCGTCTTTGAGAAAAAGAAGGCTATAGGTAAAACTTATTCTCCGAGCGAAATGAGAGAAGCCCTCTATAAAGATGGTTTTGTTTTAAACGGCAATAAGTACGTTAGATATAAAAGAACCGCCAGTGCGGCAAAAAGTGGAACCTGTTTATTTATCAAGGAAAGACTATTTCGCTTGATGTATAGTTGGTCAAAAGCAGGACTAAACGAAAAGAAAGACCCATGCTTAGATAAACTAACATCGTATGAAGCATATTTGGCCTTATCTTTATCTAGTCTTATTAAAACATTTGAATTAAATCCTTATAACATTCTTTTTGTTAAGGATTTCAAACATGTTTTGAAAGACGAAGATGTCATTAAGGTCAATTATGATGAAAAAGAAGGATTAGTCGCGGTAAGAGGAAAAAGTGATGTAGAAAACAACATCTTTGACGGTGAAGGCTTATTAGATGTTTCCGTCTTTAATGAATGCGGATACGATAAATCCCATCTTAAAGGTATGATGCTACTAAGAAACCGATTCTTTAAATGCTGCGCTTTTAACACCAATCTTCAAGAGTGGTTCAAATATAACAATATTACTTCTATCGATCAATTAAATGGATACACGTATGCCACGGATATTAAAGACATTGTTTTAGTGGTTTCTGAATCATGTCTTAAATATGTTAAGTTAGCCAAAGGCGGATTCACTAAAGAAAATGTTAAGAGATGGTGCGATGCTATATCCACCGATAGATTATCAACATTCGGTGTTGTTAAAACCGATAAAGAAACAAGATTCTTTGATGGTGATATGGTTGAAACGACCTATCAATTATTGAACACTTTAAGTCTTAAAAACGAGAATGATTTAAGACCACTTGTCTATCCATATTTTGAATACATTAATAAGATACGTGATATTAAAAATACTCCTGAATACGTTAAGTTATTTTTACAAGGTGAAGTTAAAGCGCCAGATTTTGAAGAAACTTATGATGAAGATTTCGAAGATGACAATGAAGATAATAGTAGTGAAGAACTCAATTACTCATCATATTCGTTCAAAAATAAAATCTGCTATGAGATGCTTGATCTTTGCTCGGGTTTTTTAAATACAAACGTCTTTAAGAATCATTTGTTCAACAACATCATCGATAGTTTCCATCTAAAACTTTATGATGGAAGAATCCTTGTGGATGGTACTTACGCTACATTACTAGGGAATCCTTTAGAATACTTGCAGTATATCATTAAGAAAAACGATACATCTTTATTAGAAGAGAATGGTGTTGTTTCTTCTTTAGGAAAAGATGAAATATATTGCAGTTTCTTTAACGAAGAAGAACTTGTTGGTTCTCGTGCGCCTCACATGTGTATGAGCAATCTTCTTTACGCCCACAATAAAAAGCCAAAAGATTTAGATAGATGGTTCAATTTAACGAGAAACATCGTAGTGGTTGATTCAATCAATAATAATATTCAACAACGTCTAAATGGCTGTGACTTTGACTCTGATTCAATGTTATTAACCAACAACAAAACTATTGTTGAAGCCACGAAGAGAAATTATCATAAATTCCTCGTTCCATGTACTGGTTTTGAACAAGTGTCCAAAAAGTTAGATGCTGAAAAATCTTTAATTGAAAACATCATCGAACTTGATAATAAGATTGCTAGCAATAAAGTTGGTATGATTGTTAACTTGGCACAAAAGCTAAACTCTCATTATTGGAATAATACTGATAAATTTGATAATCCAAATAAAGGTTTTAACGACAAAGAACTATACGATAAAATCGCTATTCTTGCTGTTTTAGCAGGTGCAGAAATCGATAGTGCTAAAAAGTCTTTTAAATTCTCAACAGTCAGTGTTTATAACAGAGTTAAAAAATACGCCATTGATAACAGCTTTGATGAAAAACCTGTTTTCTTCTTTTATGTTTCTCCAGAAGAAAAAGATAAACCAACCGCTAGTAAGATTAAGAAGCATCTGAAAGAGTGGGTTGATGAAGGCAAACAATTTATGAACACAACGATGGATCGTTTATGGCAATACACCTATAAGATTCAAGAATCAATGGAAAACGTTAGCACGGTGCCGTTCTTTTCTCTTGTCAACAAAGATATAACCACTAAGGGCTTATCAAGCGATAATTATGAGCAAATAAAAAAAGCATATCTCAAATTAACGGAATTAAAAGATATTCTTTACGAGAAGAAAAGAGCTAAAAAGAGTTCTAAATCTTTTGAAATGAAAAAGCGTGACTTCAATGAAAAAATAGAAAACTGCTATAAAGATATTAAGTCTGCTATTAGTAATGTCAAAAAGACTAGAAAACTGATTGAGATAATTGAAAGCGCAAAGAATGAGACACCATATACTCACCTATTCGTGCTCCTATATATTATTTCCGTTAAAGAAAAAGAACTCGGCTATTCAGCCCGTGATTTATTTAATTTCGACGGTGGTATTCCTACTATAGAAAAGACCAATCAACGAGCTGCCCAATTTGTTTTATTTGATAAGTATTACTATAAACTCTCCTTAAGTGGCAAACTCTTTTCTGGCGTTCAAGCGCTGAAGAAAGAATAGCTATTGACTCACTAAAAAATTAATAAAACCGCCGAAAAAGGCGGATTTTTTAAACTTTTAATAATATTAACTTTTTAAGCAAAATATCGTTTTTAGGATACCAATATCCAAAACATTATAAAACATATTATCCGTCGTTAAGACATTGTAATTACCTCCTTTCTATCAGCTGCACCCTTTTCATGTTTTTCACTTTCTCCTCCAGGTGCAGTCTGATGGGTAAGAGCAATACAAATAAAGGCGGTTTACATATAGATCTTTAGCCACAAAAGGAGGGCATTAATGGCCGAAAAAGCACAAAACTGTGAACAATCCATCATCAAAGAATCCGAAGAAATCATCAATGAATTATCATTAGAAGAACTTGCGCTTCTTCTTAATGAACAATCATTCTTCAAAAATAATGAAAGAGATATCAACAATCTCGTAATCGAATAAGGAGGAAACTATGTTAGCGATTAATCACCCAAATCAAAATGAAATCAATTTCTTTGCTAATGGCATCAAGAAAAAGACCAAACGTCTTTACAAAAACAACGTCAAAGCAATTATTAAACAAGCCATTCATATCTCTCCTGCTTATCGAGATTTCGTAAATAAATTATTATCAAACTCTTATTTAAGAATCAGCCCATATTCAGGTGGTTCTTGTTTTACCGAATGCGGCGAAACAAACAATTTCTCAAAAAGAAGAAAGGTCAAGATAAAAGTTGATTTTACCGATAAGGATTGTTTCCCACATGAACTCGGCCATTCTTGTGACTTTTTATTTGGAAACTCTTGTTCTTTTTCAAGCAATATCATCGTTCAAGATGGTAAGACATTAGAAGAAATCTTTACCGAAGAATTCAATGAAAAAGAACCAGAATTATATAAAGTCGTAATGGGAGCGTACGCTAAAAACATTGATTCCAATATTTATAAAGGTGCCTATGACATCTTCACTAAATATTTCCCTTTATATAACAAATTGGCGGTAGTCAAAGACCCAAAAGAAAGAAAAAAGATTCATAAAAAACTCTATGAATCAGGTTTTGTTGAAATCTATTATCAACTAGTTCATAAAAAGTGCTTCCATGTAGTCGAGCAAAAATATGCTCCTATTATGGATGCTTTATCTTCTAAACACGATATTACTAATCTCTATCTAAAAGGTCATACGATGGAATACTACGCTATTAGTAAAGAGCTATTGGTTCAAGAATTCTTTGCACATGCCTTTGCGGATAAAGTCACTGCTAATCACACAAGATTCGATAGTTTAATCAAATTAATGCCAAAGTCATTCAACGCTTTTGAAAGACTATTTGTGATGATTTATGACCATATTATGAACAACAAAAGATTCACTGATATGCCAATACTGATTAGACCAACCATAAAGATTGAAGATGATGAAGAAGAGGAGGAAACAACTAATGCATAATTATAGCCAATTTATTGATAAAGAGATTATTACTAAAAACGGAGTAAAAGGACTAGTAGTGGACTTAACTGATGAAAGAATTACTATTAAGTTTCCAACTGGTCAAGAAATGTACAAGCCAGATGTTGCTTTTAAATCCTCATATATTAAATTCATCAACGAATCATTACATTCACAAATGATGAAGATAATAAATAACGATGAAGAAGAAAAAGTAAAACATCAAGCCGTTATCGACAAAATCAACAAAGAAGCGCAGAAGCGCAACAAAAGGGCAAGCCAGTTATTTCTTGAACTAGAAAAGAAAGACAAAGACTTAAAAAGGCTCTTCGGTAGAGATTTCATCTATCCTCCTTTTGAGCAATTCAAAAAGAGATTCCCTCACGCTAAAAGAAAGAAAACAGAAGTTGAAAAGATGTTTGAAGACTTGCGAGGACATGTGCTGAGTAGTTTTAGTGAATTTCACTAATATAAAAATAGTCAAAAATACTCTTAACACCCCAATTTTAGAGTGTTATAATAAATGTGCTTATGAAAGTGAGGAATTTTTATGAACATTTACAAGTCGCAAGAAAAAGCAAAATTGACTGGCTATATTGATTATCTAACTAACGTCGCTCATCTAAGTGAAAGCACAGCAAATGATTATTGCAAACGCTTGTTAACCATTTGCTATGAAGAAGGCATTGATGTTGAAGATTTATCCGACAATATTGAAACCCTCTATTCTGAATACACAACCGGATCTAAAAAAGATAAAGGTGCACGTAGTCACAATAGCTATAGAGGCGCAATTACCCAGTTTAGGAATTATCTTTCCTGGTCCCATAGCCAACAATTATTCGCTGACGGTGAGAAATATTTATTGCAATTTTCATCCGCAAAAGTCAAAGAACAAAGGATTGGTGTAGCAACATTAACCGATACTTCCACTAATCAAACAATATCTGTACGTAGTTTTATTAAAGATCAAGTCTCTGATTTACAAAAACTAATGAAAATTGTTTGGGAGATGACCTATGACGCCGTTATCAAAGAAAAAGGTGTAGAAGGTATATATGATATTCTTAAATCGCTGAGCTTTGGCTTAGAGATTGAAGATGGAGTTACCAAAGCAGTTAACATATTATTCTAATGGCGGGAGCGTCATATGAAAGTTATTGAAATAAACGAAATTCTTTTACAATATGCTGAAGCCTTGAAAAATGATGGTGGGAGCTTACACGCTTATTTATAATAAGAAGTAATTAAGCAGTATTAATAAAATAATGTATAAAGTTGAAGACAAAAATAATTGAACTTCAAACTTTGATTTGAAACTAATGTAGTATGCAAAAGCATAAATGAAAGGAGTTAATATGGATATAACAAATAGCAAACCAAAAATCATTCTTGCCAGTTCTTTAACAACAGGTAGAAGATTTGTTAAGAAACAAAACTTAAATGGTGTTCCATTGATGAACTATTCTATATACACGCCTTCAATGCTTTTAAAAGAAAAGCTCATTAGATTAAAACCAAACTATCGCCTTATTAACGATGATGAAAGTGCTTATCTTTTATTGATATTGATTAAGAATAATGATTATCAATTAAAGAACTATGTGACCTCTTTTGGTGCGGCTTCTAAACTTCTAGAAGTCATTAATGACTATCGTTTTAACGAAAATAATAACTTTACAAATCTCATCAAAGCAGATTATCAGAATCTCTTAAAAGATTATTTAGCGGAATTAGATAAGAAATCATGTATCGATTACATCGAAGCCTTGTCCTTGCTATACAACAATAAGCAAAAAGAAGAATGCTATGTTCTTGACGATGTATCATTCCGTCCTTTAGAAAAGAAAATTATTGAATCTATGTTCGATAACATTGGATATGTTCCAGATGCATCTAAAGAATATCCAATTACCAATATTTTTAAATGCTATGGACAACTTGATGAAGTAGCAAATCTCCTTGATTTCATCACTTCCAATCACCTTTTACTTGGTGATGTTGAAGTCTTATATACTGATTCAGCGTATGAAAACCTTATTAAGGGTTTGTGTTCATCAAGAAATGTGCCTTATACATTAAAGAGCAACCACGCTAAATCGAGTAATTTTGTGTCGTTTATCCATGACCTCCTCAATTATTTTAAAAATGACTATAAATATGAATTGCTTGAAAACGTCTTATCTAACCAAGGCTTAGAGTCCAAATATTTAAAACAACTCTATGCTTCTTTAAAATTCCCAAAATATGTTGTTGGTTTTTCCAAACAAAGAAGTGAAGAATTCTTAAAGGCGTATGAACTTGATAAGAATAACCTTGACGACTTCCTTGAAATCTTTGCCGATATCTTATCAATCACCGATAATGGTTTAGATTATGTTTCATTAATCAATGTCGCAAAGAAATATATCAAAGCAGAAAACGAAATTGAGACATTATCTAACCAGTTAATGAATCTACAAAACGTCGTGGATTTAGAACAAAACCCCAACGTTAAGATTGATTTAATTTTGTCATTACTAGATGGACTAACTTATAGTGAAGGTGATATTGACAACAAGTTATCTTTCTCAAGAATTAACAAATCCTTCACATTAAGAAAATACGTCTATGTATTAGGATGTAGCCAAACCTCTTTAATGGGATCAGATGTTGAAAACGCTTTTATTGAAAACGTTGATGCCTATACACAAGAATTAGAAAACGATAAAGACATCCATGTTGCTTCAAGGCAAAGAGATACTTTGCTCAATAACTTAAAATATTTCTTGTCCCATGGTGATGCGCAAGTCATTCTATCCTATCCATATTACGATAAGGTCAATTTAAAAGATGTCACAGAAGTCATCCATCTCATTACTAATTCAAGCATTCCTCATATCAAAAAGAATTTGTATTATTTAGAAAACGAAAAAGAAGTGCAATTTGCCCCTAATGCAGAAATATCAAAAGAAGAATGCATTACTTATGATAATGGTGTAGTTAATCCTCTTGAAACTAATAGGCCAAGAGAAAAAGGTGAATTAGAACAAGAAGACGACAAAGAAGCCATTATTAAAAAAGAACTATGCACGCTTTCACCAAGCGATGTTCAAGTGCTCGTAGAGTGTCCATTTAGATTTTATTATCAAAAGATTTTAGGCATTCCTTCTGCACAATTCCCATCTCTTGATGAAACGATTTGGTTAGAAGCAAACGCTAGAGGAACATTCTTCCACGAAATCATGCAGTTCTACTTCAATAATTTCATCAATAAACCAATTAAGTCTTTTGATCAAAAAGCCTTTGAAGCTGCTTTTAAAAAGGCTTTAAAGAACGCTAATGATGTTAATCCAATTAACAACAACTATATTCACGATAAAGAAGCAATCGATTTAAAAGATGCGGCAGAAGAATATCTTAACCGCATTATTGAAGATGATATATTCGACAAATACAAAGTTCTTAAGTGTGAATGTAACTTAAAAGATCTTAACCACATTTATAAAAAGAATGTTGATGGCAAAGAAGTTGAATATTTTAAGTTTACTGGTGTTGTCGACCGTATTGATGGCTATGTAGAAAATGATGTTTTACATTTAAGACTAGTGGATTACAAAACCGGTAGTTATAAATCTAAAGGTCAAAATCCATACTACCAACATATTCTTTATACCTATATTTTAATGCACGCCCTCCCTGAAAACTCATTTGGATTAACTTATAAAAGTATTGAAGTTGATGAGTTTATCTATTCATTTGCGTTAATGAGAGGCAAAGGCAAAAAAGAATTGAACTACACAAAAGATGAGATGATTGTAGGCGCAAAAGATTACGTCACTGTTTTCAACGCTATCGATGGAGCGCTTATTCCTTATCTCAGCGATGAGAAAGATTTATTAGATAAATTAAATGCTGTATTTGTGTCTAAGAATCCAGAGCCAAAAGAAGAAAGAGGCTATCATGGAGAACTTTGTATTTACTGCAAATACCATAAAGAATGTCTCAAGAAATTAGAATGGGGGAAGAAAACATGGTAACTAATCAAATTAAACAAGAATTCCAACAAAGAGACCATATTGCGACCTCCGAAAAAAGAAACATCTTTATTGAAGCGGGTGCAGGTGCAGGTAAATCAACCTCATTAGTTGATCGTACCTACTATTCTTTAGCGGTCACAGTAGAGGCTAATAGAATTAATCAAGAAATAGCTAATGGTAAAACCAAAGAAGATATCATTAAAGAATTAAGCGATTTCACAGGTTGCACTGATAAAGAAATTGCTTTTAGAAAAAAACTTATCTCAGAAATCGATGACATCATCGCTGGTAAGATTGAACTAATCAAAGCCAAAGATATCTACGCTATTACATTTACTAATAAAGCAACCGAAGAACTAAGAAACAAAATCGTTAAGAAGCTTCAAGACTTCACAGGTTGCACGCAAGAAGAAATATGGCGAAAAGGCGAAGTGCTTAAAGATGTTGATAACATTCACATTTCAACAATCCATAAATTCTGCGAAGACATTCTAAAAGAAAACGCTGTTAAAGCAGGATTATCTCCTGATTTCACTCCTATCATTGATCAGGAAGAACAAGAAGTTAAAGACAGGGTTATTAGAAAGTATTTTAGAAACTTTTCACATTGGGCAAGTTTTGAAAAATATGAACCATTAGGTCTTAAAAGAAGTGATATCAAAGACGCTTTGGTGGGCAAACACGGTGTTTTAAATTCATTATTATCAACCGCTGATAGAATTGAAAAGAAGCAAATCTATACATGTAAATCATTTACTGGTGATGGATTATCTGATTTTAGAAATGCTATCGACACACTTTTTAGCGAAGTCGATGATCTTATTGAAAATAACCCAAGAAAGAGTGGCAAATACTTAACTGCGAAATCTTTCTTAAAAGGCTATGAATACCAACAAAGTGACGATGATAGAAACGCTGCTGTTGAAAAGATGATGTCCGTTAGTGAAAAAGAATGGTACGACGAATTAGAGGAGAACTCTATCATTATTTCTCGTCCACCTGAAGATCTTAAAGATGATATCAAAGAAACTTTCGAACCATTGATTAAAGATATTATTCAAAAAAGAAATGACGTCTACATCGGAATTGCCCAACTATATATCAAATATGGGTATGAGTTATATGAACAATACATCTATGACCGTGATAATGATGTTGAGAAATTAACAAGCAATGATCTTGTTTATAAAGCATATGAATTATTGAAGAATAATCCTGATGTATTAAGCAAAACTAGCCAAAAGATTAAACGCTTATTTATCGATGAATATCAAGATACAGACTCTCTTCAATATGAGATTGCCTCGATGATTGCAGGTAAACGCCCAGATGTTTTATATATCGTTGGTGATCCAAAACAATCAATCTATCGCTTTAGAGGCGCAGAACCTGATGTCTTCTTTAACACGAAAGATGAATTTGCTAACGATTTAAATAGCCATGCTTTATATGATTTAAACATTAACTTTAGAAGCAACTCAAAGATTATTGAATGGGTGAATAGAAGATATTCTTCCATTGATTTAATCGAACCAAGTGTGGGCTATTCTTATCAATCAATGATTTTTCATCCTGATAACGAAATACAACAAGCTGATGCTGATGACCCGCTTAAATTAACAGGCTTTTATCGTTTTGGAAAAGTCGGTGAAGAAGATATCAAAGACTTAATTCTCTATCTTAAGAATAATTATTTAGTTAGAGATAAAGGCACATATCGTGAAGTCAAATTCAGTGACATTATGGTTTTAACCGAAGGACATTGGGCGATGCCTAGTTTTGTAGAAACCTTCACGAAAAACAACATCCCTGCTCGCGTATATGGCGAAAGTAGATTCTTTAATACTCTAGCAGTAAGGTCATTCCTTGCTTTATATGAAGCCATCTTAGTGGATGCTGATTCAAGTCTCGCGGAAGTAGAAGCGGTCTATTATAATCTCCAACCTTCCTTGTTTAAAGATAAGACACATAAGGAAAGCAAAGAACTTGTGCAAGAGTTATTGAATAACTTAAGAAAAAAGACTATGGCTATGGATGCCTATGGTAAAGCGATATATCTAGTAGAACATATGTCTTTATTAATGAAGGGCAAACACATTTATCAAGACTTTGAAATCACTTTTGCCGCATCTAAGATTTATCAAACTATTGAAACCATTTTCTCCAAAGGCTTCTTTAACGGAAATGAGTTAATCGAAGAATTTAGAAAGTATTTAAGTAACATCATTGAAAGAGAATCTCTTATTAAAGATGATGTTGAAGCGGTTATGCTTATCAACTTGCACAAGGCTAAAGGTTTAGAGGCCCCAATTGTCATTTGGGTTTCCACAAATACAGGCGATAAAAACGCTGATGGAATCAGTGATGCTTATAAGAAAAAGGTGTTATATCCATCTGTTATTACCAATTATGTGAGAAAGAGCCCAGTCTATAAAAACGAAGTAAGTTCTCTTAAAGAAGATGAAGAATTTGAAGTAGCAAGAAAAGAATATGTCGCGGTTACTAGACCAGGAGAAGCATATATTTTTGCAGACACTCCTGATAACACATCAATGTTCCATTCCTCTAATCGTCAATACAATCTAGAAGATGATGATGTGGAAGAAATCTCTTTACCTGAACCAGAACCAACAGAAGAAGAGGAAGAAGAATTCATTGAAGAAGAACAATCTTCCGAACAAGAAGAAAATGAAAACGAACAAGCGGAAGAAGAACCAATAGTGGTCATCACCAATGAAGAATTAGAAGAAAACGCTACTGATGATATTCCTTATTATCAAGGTGAAAAAGAATATTCCTTTAATAAGGATACTTCTCTTCCTAAATCAGTCTCTCCTTCTTCATTAGAAGCATCATCATCTCCAACAAGAGAAAAACTTAGACAAGAAGCAGGTGAATTGCCATCATCTAATCGTCCAAAATCGAACGATGTAGGCACGATTCTTCACCGTGCGCTTGAATTATTGATTAAAGAAGAATTAAGCCCAGAAGAGGCTGTTAAATACGCGATTAATGAGAATTTAGATCTTATTCCTGTTGATGACAACGGTGAATTCGAACAATTCTTCCTTACATGCGTGACTTCTTTCAATGAATGGTTTAAGGCAGACGGGTATGAATTATATCCAGAATTCGGTTTCTCATATTTCGAAGATAATCAAATCAAAAATGGTTCTATCGACTTATTAATGGTCAAAGATAATGAATGCGTAATAATCGACTATAAGAGTGATGAAGCTGAATACATTGAAGGTGACAAAGTGTTTGAAATTACTCTTAAAGAGAAATATGAAAATCAACTCAATGCCTATGAAGCAGTGGTGAACAAACTATTCCCTAATAGGGCGATTAGTAAAAAGATTATCTATTTTAGAAGATATGATGATCAGGTGCACACTGTTGATGTGAAGTGCTTAGATTTATAAAACTTCACAAATATTGAACAAAGCCGCCGAAAATGGCGGTTTTTGTTTTTACTTTGTAAAAATATAGTTTGTCGACTAAAGATTACTATTTTTAAACACCAAAAAAGAAAGGAAGGAAAATAAATGTTCATAACCAATGACATTTGTAATGGATTTAAGACTTGATTAAATAAAATCCACATAATATGGGTACAAATGAAGGAAAAGAATAATTAGACGCTATAAGCGAAAGGAGAAATTTATGAGCGTAGTAGTAGCAATTAAAGCAAATGGAAAGATTTACATTGGTGCGGATTCGCAAGTCACTAGAGGTGGCACAAGAACCACATTAAAGAATGAAAACAATTATAAGGTTTGGAGAGTGCCAAACGCCCCACACTGTTTAATGGCGCAAGTTGGAACATTAAGAGACGCTAATGTCGTGAGATTGATGCCTAACTTAGTCACAGAATATAACATCTATAAAGAACACATCTGCTTCGATTTTGTTGTCAAGAAAGTCGTACCAGATATCGTTGAAGAATTAACTAAGTTCGGATTTCTCAAAGATGGTGAAAAAACAGATTGCTTAGACTCTAGTTTCTTATTCGCTTATAAAGACCAACTTTGGAGTATTGGTCAAGATAAGAGTGTCATTGAAGTTGAAGACTATGTCGCCATCGGTAGTGGTTCTGACCAGGCTATTGGTAGCTTATTATCAACTGAAGGACAAGACCCAAAAGAAAGAATCGTTAAAGCCATCAAATCCAGTGCTGCTTGTGATATCTATGTTGATTATCCAATCATTCTTACTGAAACAGAAACTGGCGAGTTTGAAATCATAACTGAAAAGAATGAGGGCAAATATATTGACGAAAAAAAGAAAAAAGAGAATAAAACACTATAACACCGTGATGTGTTAACATCTATGCCTCTTTACTTGATTGTTTTTTAGTGAAATAATCTAATTATTGGTAGGTTTAGATTATGAAAAAAGTTGTTGCGTTTTTGAGTCTTTCTCTTTTATTGCTTTGTGGCTGTGATGGCGAAAATAGATTTCCAGAGTTGAAGTCAGGTAGTCGTGTTGATCTAGACAATTCAAATGTTCGTACTTATTTGATAGTCAATTTAAAACACACCGAAAAGAAAGATAAACAAGATTCCATAGTGAAAATAAGCTACACATTTAAATCACAAGGATATTCGGAATTATCCTATTTTATTAATGTCCTCACTTGTGAAATCTCATATCAGTATTTGGGAGACAATGGAGAATATTCCGATAAGACAGATACTGTATCAATCAACCCTGATAAAGTCGGCAATGGGAGCGGTTCATCATCAATCGAGTGCAATTATAGAAGCATAAAAGATATGGCTATTTCAAATTTCGTAGTGGAAGGATATGTTGTTAAAAAATAAATTATGATTTGTGCAGTTATAACAATCATTTTAGCTATCATCTCATTTTTTCATCCTTGGTTTTTCATACCCACAATCGTATTGATGGTTCTATGCGTTGCGGAGTTTATTATTGAATCGATAACATCTGATTTGCTTAGTTCTCCTGCTGTTGGAGTTGGCGCTGGCATTCTTGGAGTTGCTGCACTTGTTTTGACAGTTATTTCTTTGATTGTGTCGCTTAAAGCTTTGAATGGTGGCGATGGAGGAAATAATCTCTTGACCGTTTTAGAAACATTTAACAGCTTGGTTTGTTGAGATTAATTCATAAAAAATTGTCGTTATGTATGCACAAAATGGCATCGTTTGATACACGGTGCCTTTTTTGTGTCATAAATAAAATAGTCTCTTTTAAGGAGCAGTCGTATTAATAGACAACTTAGGTGGGCGAACAAAACTGAAGCCAAAGTGTTCGCAAAACACGCCGAAGAGATCGGCAATCTTGGCTTACGCTACGTATCTGCGTGCGACTATCTCGGTTGGGATGTCAGTGTCCGCAGAGACATCATAGCGGCCAACAAGCGCAAGGCCAGGGCCCGCGAAAAAGCGGGCTCCCTGAAGGCGCAATAGTCATTCGCATCTGGGGGTTATTCCATGAAAGTATCCATCTTATCTAAGTCTGAATTATATAAGCTTATTGAAAAAAATGAGTTAACTAATAAAAGTGCTATCGTGTCATTCGCAGATGAAGAAGATGAATTCTTAGATTTTCCAAAAGATATTGATGTTCTAAAAGTAGTGTTCTATGACGTTAGACCTTCTTCTGTTGTCAAAGAACATTATGATTCGTTATTACCAGAGGCTAAAGATATTGCTAGTTTCGTTAGTCAAAAGATAAATGAGGGCAAAGATATTATTTGTCAGTGTGACTACGGCATCTCTAGAAGCGCTGGTCTAGCAGCGGCTATCCTAGAAAGATACGCCCATAAAGGATTAGAAGTTTTTACCGATTATAGATACACGCCTAATCTATTTGTCTATAACAAAGTCTATAAAGAATTAATGAAATTATAGGAGGATGAACCTATGAAGAAAGAAGTAATTAAGGTCAAAGTGGATCAAACCAAACTACCAAATAAGATGCACTTTGAGGTACAAAAAACCACACGTGCTAATATCTATAAGCCTAAAAAGGGCAAAGGTAGTTATGTAAGGAGGAAAGATTATGATAAGGACATTTGAAGAAATTAGAGACGAAGTATATAACCTTCCAAATACAGACGAAGAACTTTTAAGACTCGATGAAGAATTAGAACTCTTTGAAGAAAGAGGCTGGAATCAATATATTGCCTTTGCCGTTAACTACTTAAGAGAAATGAATGAAAAAGTTAAATTCTTTTTTCCTTCTTTATCAGTCATGGATTCCTTATTCGTGAATAAAGCCATTCATCCAGATTATAACTACGATAAACTCCTTTCTAAACAATATAGCAAAGGAGTGCTATTCAATGATGCTTTAAGACTTGGTGTAGATATTGTCTATGCCGATCCAAATGAACTAGGCTATTTAAATCAATTAGCCGCTCTTATATTTAGAGAATTCCTGAGAATGTCACATTTACACGCTGATGCAAGAGCTATCCCAGATAAAGATAAAGTAGGGTTTGCAGGTAAATTAGTAAGTGCTATTTCTCCTAATTTCATCCCAAAAGAAGATATGGATGTCATCGTTAACGAAAAAAGCGATGGTCCAAGAGATGAGATAAATATCTTATCAAAATATCTCATTGTCTATGTTACATGTAAGGTAGGTATCTAATGTACAAATATAAACTATTAAATAATCACTACGTTGTCGAAATCGATAACAGATATTACATCATTGATACAGGTTCTCCTATTTCCGTTACATTTAGAAATGATTTAAACGTTATCAAAGTTAATAATCATTTTCATTCTTTGTTACCATCAGGATATATGTTTGATATCAGAAAGACCCATGATCTAGTGGGTTTCCCAGTAGATGGGTTATTAGGTAGTGATGTCTTTATCGAATCAGGTATTACATTCTACAAAGACACAAAAGATGAGGGACGTGTAGATTTTAACTCTCATGATATTGATGGAGTTACTTGTCCAATTATTGGGATGAAACACGCTCCTATCATTAAAATAAACAATAATAAAAAGTATTTAGTGGATACAGGCGCTAGATATGCTTATGGTCAAAAGGATGTCTTCACTAATTTAAGACCATATGGTGAAGTGGATGATTACAATCCTTATTTAGGGAAACTTCATTCTCCTATCTATCAAGTAGAAATAGTGGTCAAAGAAAAAAGATGCTCTCTTGATGTTTGTGATAACCCAAGAGTGGCATCTAGTCTTCCTGATATATTTATAGTTGGGAACATCACAACACTCTTTGATAAAGAATGTTGCATCAACTATAAAGAGGGAAAGATAATCTTTAACTAAGAATTATCTATTAGGGAGTCCTTCATGTCTGGAGGACTCTCTTTCTTTAATGATTTCTTTAATTCTCTTTTCGAAAGCTTCTCTTTCTTCTCGGCCATTTTCGGAATTAAGACCGTATTTTTCTAAACGTCTATTGAAACGTCTAGTAATAATGGCTAATAAACGGTCATTAAATGACGCTGGTGAGAGAATAACAGTGTTCTCGTAAGGTTTATCAAAGGCTTCCCAATACCATTTTCTAAAAGCGTGGAAGTTGCATCTGACCTTGACAACTGCGTCTTGCACAACTGTGTCTGGTTCATCACCTTCACCGCTGATAACTCTATCAACGAGTTCGTATTGCATATCTTCTTTAAACCATTCACGGAATGATTTCTTTCTGTCTCTTAAGACTTGGTTGTTTTCACCGACATGGAATTTAAAGGTGATTTCGGTAAGGAAACCAGTCGCACCTTTGTAATACTTCTTAAGCCAATCGTTTAATTCGATAGAACCATCACCAATTCGATAACTGACAGTAGACCATTGTTCTGTTGGTTCGCGTGTTCTATCAATCACGATATCATTTAAGTGTGCGACAACTGCGCTACCTAAATCTGGAAGATAAATACAAACATCGATTTGCTTTTTGTTGGCAGAAATAACTTCATAAACAATACCTGCATTATAACTATCTCTATTTAAACTTCTAAAACGAGGATAGACAGTTCTATCTGCTAAATCACTAGCGGAAACAGGATGATTGATTTTGAAATAGAAACGATATGTGCCATCTCTTAACCATTCTAAGTAGTCTTTATTAGAATCTTCGATGTCGCTGATTCTTGGTTTGACCAAATCACTTCTTTTAAGTCTCTTATCAATCTTTTCCTTTTGTGAAGGATTGCAAGACTTATTGATGAAGCTTTCAATATACTTATCTGCTTTTGCTTTGCTAATAGAAGAATCGTTTCTAATGGCTTTAGCAATAGATTCGATTTCTTTTTCGCTGAATAAGCATTTTTCAATGTAAAATCTTGGTTTGTTTTCAACTTGTAATACGCGATATGGTAAAACATTAGGATTATCTCTTGTGAGAATAACAAGACTATCTAAAATGTCATTCGCTCTTCTTCTGTCTAATAAGATTTTAAACTTATCTTCAGCGTACTTTTGAAGTTCAACAGTTTTAGAAGTATGTTCTTTATCAGGGCATTTTTCTAATAAGTACTGCAACGTGACAAATAATTCTAATCTTGTGGCATTTCCTTGCTTGCCGTTATGAGCGCTTTCTTTAATTTCTTTTGTGGCCATTAAAATAATCTCCTTTCATTAAGTAGTGATCGTAGTTGGTTGGGATAATTATATATACGTGATTAATTACGTGTATTTATTATACCATAAATGTCGTCATCTGTGAACATTTCTAATACATTCTTTATTGTTCAAAAGTGCTGACACTACCACAAAAAACTTTATTTTCATTTACAAAAACTTTAATATTTTGGCATATCCATAAAGAGTGTGGTTAGGGACAAGCCCGTTGATCCACCAGCAACCTGCTAATAGTAGTAAGGTGCTAAAGCTTGAACGATGGGAACTAATATAAGTCTTATTACTCTCATCGTGGCGATGGGAGTTTTTAATTTCCTCTTTGTGGACGTTCTGCTACAAGGAGGAAAAATGATGGATAACGACAGAACAAGACCGTTTTTGGAAGAACCGGTCTACAGCGGTGTTCCAGTATCATGGGCTACCAAATTCTTACAATCTAAGTTAAAGAAGTATCGCGAAGATAATCCTTTATTCGATGAGTATCTTAACAAGATTTATGAAGAGATCGAAGGACGCAAATTGTCCTATTGTGATAACATTCTTCTGTTCTTGAAAGGGGAAGCTAAACCTAATTGGATTACGCCTTCCAAGTCCCTTTTAAGAACATTTATTAAATTATTTAATTATGTTTTTTCAGCTAAACAAACAGTGGATTACATTGAAAAATGTCACAGTGTTTATGATTATTTGCTAAACAACGAATTAAAAGTATCTAGTGAATATAGCATCTTTTCTAAAACATGTACTTGGGATGGCAATACCAGGGACTTTGTTCAATTATCTTTAGTTCCTGTTGAACAATTTGACAATTACGATGAATACTATTGGATTGATATTGCTTTTTGTTCTCTTCAAGATACATTGGGCGACGTTGATTTCTTCGGGGACAATAAAATCGAATTTAAAGCGGGCAAAGCAGTCTACGAGGATGCTTTATCTTTATTTGACTATTATCAAGGAAGTAAGTTTCTTAATAAATGTCTTAAATTAACCGTTTCTGAATTGATTAAATATCGAGTAATTGATGAACCAGTAAAAGTGACATACAAATACACGGATGCGCTTTTCTACAGAATTAATAAGCATCTCACCTTCGAATTAAAACAAGAAGAAAGAGAGGACGATTAATTATGAAAAAACATCTTTATTTAATGATTGTTACGGCATTAGGAATTGCGATGTTCTTTGTGATAGGCAAATTCCTTGCTATACCAACACCTATTCCTAACTTCGCGTTATTTCTTCAATATGCAATCCTGGTTGTTTTTAGTTTCTATTATGGTCCTATTGTGGGATTTGGTATTGGATTCTTTGGTCACTTTTTAATTGATTTAACATCAGGATATGGCATCTGGATTTTCTGGATCATTGGTAGTGGCTTATTTGGTTTATTCACTGGTCTAACTAGTTTGATTATTAATAGACGTCCTAATCCGTTTAGATTTATCAAAATCTTAATCTTTATTTTATCCGCAATAGTTGGTGGTGCTATTTGCTGGGTATTAATTGCCCCAATTGGAGATATGCTCTTTTATCAAGAGCCATATGACGTTGTCTTTGTTGAAGGGTTAGTAGCATTGGGCACTAACGAATTATCAGCGTTAGCAATTGGTTTACCATTAGTGTTCGCTCTTAAAAAGGCTCATATTCCATATTCAATTATTAAAGAATCAATTAACTAAATAATAATAAATGAGCAAAAACATGAACAAAATTTGCTCTTTCCATTTTTTATTCATCGAAAAAGATACATTTATTTCAATAATACGTACATAAAGGAGGTTTTATGGAAGAAGAGATTTTTGTTAACCAAGGACCGTTTGTTGATAGTGATGGCCTTAATGAATATGACACATCCAAAGAAAAAACAATTAATTTAAATTACGCTGATGAAATCAAAGATGTCATCAACAGTGTGTTCACTGATTTTGGAGTAGACGCTCTTATCAGTGGGCATATTGCTGGACCAAACATTATTCGCTTTGGTCTAAATACAGGTAAGAATGCTTCGGTTAAATCAATCGCGAATTTAATCAATGATATTCAAATTAGATTAGGTGGAGTAGCGGTTAGATTAGATACTACTTCCAAAGGTATGTATGACATTGGACTAGAAGTTGAAACAAAAGTACATGAACTAGTTGGTTTCAGATCCTTGTACGAATCATTACCAAATATCAAAAAGCATTCTTTAGCGGTACCTCTTGGAGTCAAAGCGACAGAAGAACCAGTCTGGATTGATTTAGAAGAAGCACCACATGTTCTTATTAGTGGCACAACTGGAAGTGGCAAATCCATGCTCCTTAAATCAATGATTATGAGCCTTGCTATGCGCAACTTATTAGCCGACGTCCAATTAGTGTTGTTCGATCCTAAAATGGTGGAGTTCAATTGCTTTAAAGATTTACCACACTTATATTGCCCAATTATTAAAAATAAGGATATCGCGTATAAGGTATTGAGCAATTTAGAACAAGAGATGTATGACCGTTATAGCAAGATGTCAGAAACTAATTGCTGTAATTTAGAAGAATATAACGAATACGCTCTTGAAAATGGTTTAGAGAAATTGCCTTATATCGTCCTTATTTTTGATGAATATGGTGACTTAGTAGACCAAAAGAAAGAAATTGCTAATATCGTTGTTTCTTTAGCGCAAAAGGCTAGAGCGGCAGGTATTCATATCATCATCAGTGTGCAAAACCCATCTACTAATGTGGTGACAGGTGTCTTAAAAGCTAATCTTCCAGTTCATATTGCCTTAATGACATCTAGTGTTACTGATAGCCTTGTTATCTTGGGCGAAGCAGGAGCGGAAAAATTATCTGGCAGAGGCGATATGCTTGTGCAATCTCATCTATTATCAAAGTTAGGTGTTATGCGTATACAAGGATGCTTTGTCGATAGAAATGAGATAAAAAGAGTCATGAATTATATAACTCCTCGCCATTTAAAGCCAACAACAGTAGTTCAAGCTGAATCCAATAATCAAGAAGACGACCTTTATCAAAAGATCAAAGGATGGGCTATTAACGAAGAATATGTTTCCATCTCTCGTATTCAAAGAGAATGCGGTATGGGATTTAATAGAGCAAGCCGCTATTTCTCACTCCTTCAACAAGATGGAATTGTGAGTTCAGAAGCAACTAAAAAAGGATATAAAGTCATTAAAAATCGATAGGCATATCTATCTCCTTTACTAGGCAGCCAGAAATGGTTGCCTTTTTTATTTGAACCGTTATTGGGCAAAAATTAATTGAAAGATAATCGCTTAAATGCTTATATATAAATAGCTAGGAATACAATCAATTATGAATTTAGCATTTGTTTTAAAATCAGGCATTCTATGCAATGAAGAATTGGAAAGCATAAGCGTTAAGCATTTTGCTTCAAACAATGAAAAGTCTTTTATTGGTGGAACAAACATTAACTGTCATCATGCTTGTAATTGCATTCCAACAGATTGTCATGGTTCTAACTGCCATCAAGCATGCAATTGTGTTTGCTCGAGGTTTGAATTAGCAAGTGAATAGCTCAAATTTTAATGTTTGCTGGATAACAATCAATAGAGCATGTAATTTGAGATGCTTTTTTTGTTATGCAAGAGATACTTCTTATAAAATAAGTGATCAGATGAATGCATCTGATATAGACAGAATAATTGATTTCTGTTGTGAAGGTAATATAAGCAATATTGTTTTGATAGGGGGAGAGCCAACACTATATCCTGGAATCGTAGATATTGTTAAAAAGATTACTGATAAAAAAATCAAAGTTTCAATTGTTTCTAATGGCGTTAAGTATTCGTCTTTAGATTTTTGTAATAGCCTTAAAGAAGCTGGGCTAAAAATTGCTACCATCTCTATAAAAGGAAACAACAAAAACGATTTTAAAGAAGTTACTGGTATTGATTCGTTTGATGCTGTCATCAAAGGAATGGACAATTTGCATAGATTGGATATTCCGTTCGGCTGTTCTATGGTGATTAGTCAGCAAAATATTTCTACATTTCTAGATGGTGTTAAGTGTGCTTTTGGTCATGGGTCAAATTATATTGAATTTACTTTTGCCTATGATTTTAATGAGAGTCTTAACAAAGATGATGATTATTTAGCAAAAGAGAATCCTATTTCTTTAATTAAGCAATTCGTTTCTCAAATAGATGAGCTAAACAAGATAACGGGTTCAAGGTGGAATATTGAATCTGGCTTCCCACTCTGTGTTTTTGGCGAGGAGAATGTTGAAAAACTAAAATGTCATTTAACTTCGACTTGTCAACTTCTATGTGGTAGCGGAATTATTTTTGATACAGATCTAAATGTTATTCCATGCAATATGATGTTCGATATTAAAGTTGGCAAATTTGGTGTTGATTTTAAAAACTTTAAAGAATTTCTAGATTACACTCAAAATAGCAAATACAAACAACCAATGGATTATCTTAAATCACTTCCTTCAAAAGAGTGTCTTGATTGTGATTTTTTAAAGAACTGTGGAGGAGGATGCGTCGCCTTTTGGACTAATACTTCATTTGACAAAATGAAAGAATATATTAAAAACGAGGCACTCAAATCATAGAATCTGAAATGATAAACAAATAGTAAAAGGCATCGCTAATATTAGCAGATTGAAAGTAATTGAAAATAAATATAGGAATAATTCCTATATTTTTTGTTTGAGCCAACATTATCCAAAAACAGAATCAATGAAAAGTTTTCTTTAAACAAACGATATACATGTCTATATCCTTTACTAGGCAGCTAGGAATTGTTGCCTTTTTTGTGCAATAGTTATGACATTTTGGGAGGTTTTATGAAAAATTTATCAAAAAAAGTTATTGTTATTGCGGTCAATCAAGAACTCACTCGTATCAAATAAACAAATTATTAACCCAATTACATCATTTCATTACAGATCTTTTTCTTACAACATTCGCGTGAATACGCAAAAGCAGAGAAACTTTATTGGTTAAACCAGAAAGAGAGACGAGATGGAACAATTGAAAAATGCAAGTATGGCAACATACTACCTTGCATTAGCATTGATGGAAAATGAGGATTCCTCCATCAATGATGATGACCTTCTACTCTTAGCGGAGGACTATGCTACAAACAAGCATATCGTTAGCTCCTCCGCCGAGGAGTGATCGGTTTTTACTAAACCTTATTATTAATTAATTATTTATAAATAAGTCAAAGGAGAACTTATGGCAGAAAAAAACACACTAAACGATGACATCATTGAAGAAGAGGAAGACTTCGAAGATTACGAACCAATCGATATCGATGATATTGATGTAGATTATTCAATCCACCCTCAAATTGAAGACGATGATGAAGACAAAGAAGAAACAAAGAAGGAAGATATGCAAGAAGAACAAAAAACAAGTTACGAATTAGTCTATAACCACGGTTTAGCAGATGGTGAAAAACCATTAGAAAGAGTAATTGGTCACGCTAATCAAAAGAAAGAATTATTAGATGTGATTGATTGGTTCAAACGTTCCAAAGAACTCAAAGCTAAAGGTGTTTCCATCCCAAAAGGTATTGTCTTATTTGGTGAACCAGGTAATGGTAAATCATTACTTATTAAAGAAATTATTAGATGTATCGACGCACCTGTCTTCATCCTTAAAGGTGATGAAACAAATATTGTCGCAGGTATCACTGAAACATTTGCTAAAGCTAGAGAAACAGGACACTCCGTTGTCGTCATTGACGAATTAGACTTGTTAATTAATAGAGAAAGAAGAGTTATCCGTGCCTTACAAGAAAACCTTGACGGTGTGGAAAGTAGTGATGATATCTTAGTCATCACCGCCACTAACTTCATTAGAGAAATCCCTGATGCTTTACTAAGAAATGGTAGATTAGAAAAACTAATCAAGATTCCATATCCATCAGGCGAAGAAGCATTAGAACTCTTAAAAATTCACTTAAAAGAATTCAATGTCGCATTACCAAGCGACTTTGATGAAGAAGAAGTGGCCTTATCACTTAACGGTATCTCCTGCGCTGGTGTTAAAGCAGTAGTGAATGACTTAGTCTTAAGAAATGGTTTTGAAAACATCACTTCTGATATGTTATTCGCTTCCATCTATAACATCACTGACCGTGTCAAAGATTCTCCAGAAGAAGATAACATCGAAGTGAGTGTTCACGAAGCTAGCCATGCCTGTATGGCTCACTCATTCCCTGAGTTCTTCCAAATTAACCGCATTAATATCAGTGGTGCTTCTGGTGCCTTCATGGCCAAAGAAGTAGAAAGAGGTTTCTGGCCATACGATAAAGTTATCGCTAGTATCAAAATCTCCATGGCAGGCGTCATCGCTCAAAAACTTCTCTTTGGTAGAGGTTCAAGAGGTTGTGAAGACGATTTACAAAAGAGTCGTATCTTCGCTTATAACTTAGTGAATATGTGTGGCTATTCATCTTGTTGGGAAACTCTTCCAACAGTGAGACAAGGTTCACGCATGGAAACTGCTACTAAGCGTAGAAGAATGGAAGTTAAGATTGAACGCTTACTCAAGAAGTGTGAAAAAGAAACAACCAAATACGTGAAGAAAAACATTGATAAAATCAAAGAGTTAGGTCAATTACTCTTCGAAAAGAAACACTTAAAGTCCTCCGAAATCCTATCCGTTCTTGGATAGGGTTTCCTTTGGAGATATGAATAACTTATTAACTAAAGGCATTAGTAGTACGGATCGATTCATTAATATCTATCGTTTGAATCATAATATTGCATACCGTACCCTGCTATTTTATCAATTTGCCTATCTAAATAACCTTTCTAAAAACGAGAAAGAAAAAGAGAATATCTTACTAAGTTATTTAGAGAATGACTCAGGTATCAAGTTTGTAGTCATTATGAACCATGATGAACATAAAAGAATCTACACTCTGAGAAGAATAAAGTTTGATATGAATATTTATCAAATAATAAAAGAAAACTTTGATGATAAAGAACCAATCATCATCAATGACTCATTAATCAAAACTTTTGAAAGAATAATTAAAGAAGAATTTGGATGGAAGGAAAGACAAATCAATTAAAAATCATATTTCTCGATGTTGATGGTGTACTCAACTGCAAAAACACTACTGATAGAATTGATGGCTATCAAGGTATAGAAGATAACAAAGTCTCTTTCTTGAAAAATATCGTCGAAGAGACATCCGCTAAAATCGTATTAATATCCACCTGGAAAGAACATTGGCACAAACATCCCTATAAGGTATTCCAAGATAATATGGCTAATTATCTAGACCAGAAATTAGCAAAGCAAGGTCTAAAAATAGTGGATAAAACTAATGAAGGATACGATTTAAGAAAAAGAGGACAAGGAATATTAGATTACCTCTATTTACTTCAAAGATATGGTTTAGAAGTTAATAACTATGTCATTCTTGATGATCTGATATTCGATTATAAGAAAACTAAGCTAAATCAAAATCTAGTTAAAACAAATTACCAAAGTGGCCTTAAATTAGAACATGTTAAAAAAGCCATCGAAATATTAAATAATATAAAGGAGAACTAACTATGGATAGAAAAATTAAATACTTATTCAAAGTCAAAGACGCTGACGAAGAAACTCGTGACATCGGTCAATTTGAGATGGATGATGTCATCTTTGTCGCGGAATTAATGAACAAAAACATTAATGACTTAGTGGAAAACGAAGAATATGAAGGCAATGTTATATTCTATGGTCATGAATTCTGTGGTGTTTATGATAACGAAGAAGACTTCCGAAAAGAACAAGGCAATATGGCTACAGAATCATTCATCCCAATGGGAGCGTTCTCTGCTAATCCAGAAAATAAGAACTGGAGACCATCTCCAATGAATTATATGAATTCAACTATTGTTGATGTTGTTCCAGATGGTGCGATTGGTCAATCAGAAGAATATCTCTTTTTCACTAGTAAAATTATGGAAGTGGAACTAAATCAATGTTTCTTTTTCCCTAATCTAGAAGAAAAACCAAACGTTAAACCAGGGCAAATCATCTCTGGTGTCTACTGGGCAGAATTAACATTAAAGAACGAAGAAGGAGATAATAAACCATGCTAGGCGCAATTATCGGAGATATGGTGGGATCCATCTATGAATTCCGCCCCATAAAAACAAAAGATTTTGAAATTTATGACAATAGAATGAGAATGACTGATGATTCTCTTCTTACCATTGAAGTGGCTAAAGCCTTAATGAATAATTATCCATTCTCGTTTGACCAAGAATCACTAGATAAGATTAAAAAAGACTTAACACGTGGATTTGTTGGAACTTGGAAAATGAATAGAGGCGCAGGGTTTGGTGGTATGTTCTTCCGCTGGTGTGAAAGAGCAGATAATGTAAATAACTATGCCCCTCCATATAATTCCTATGGTAATGGTAGTGCGATGCGCATCTCTCCTATTGGTTGGATGGCTAAAAATGAAGAAGAAGTTAAAATCCTTTCTAAAACAGTTAGCGAAATTACTCATAACCATCCAGAAGGAATTAAAGGCGCTGAAGCAGTAGCGATGGCCATATTTTTAGCAAGAAACGGCTATTCTAAGGAACAAATCAAAGAAAGAATGGTAAATGATTATTATCCAGAAATAGCGACCCTAGATTTCGATGATTTAGTAAAACACTATGAGTTTTCTGAAATATGTCAAAAAAGTGTTCCACAAGCTATCTATTGTTTCTTAATCTCTAATTCATTAGAAGATACGATTAGAAACTGTATCGCCATTGGTGGAGATTGCGACACAACTGGTGCCATGGCAGGTGCTATTGCGGAAGCATATTATCAAAAAGACAAAGTATCTGAATTTGAAGATAAATTCCTCTATTGGTTAATTGACCCAGAAGTAGAACAATTAGTTAAAAAGTTCTATCATACAATTGGAAGCATAAAATTCTCTAAGTAGCATAATGACTTTGGTAAAAGATTTGAAATAGATGAGAAGACTTAAATAATTGAGGAGATGCCAACTATGAATGGTAAAGGAAGAATTGAAAGAGACGGGAAATATGTTGTATATCACGACACAGGATTTGATATAGTAAACGATAATCCAAATTTAAAATATGTCTTAGTTGGAATCACTCCCGGTAACAACCAAAGACCAAAAAATGACGAAAAGGAAGAATTGGGTGCCGAATTTGGTTCAATCAATTACAAATTTAAAAAAGCCTTTAGCGGAAATATGATGAGACCTAATCTCGGCATAATGTTTGCCTACATCAACAAAAAAACACACGAAGGCATTTTTGATGAATTGTTAGAATCATGCGGGTCAAACATAGAATCTCTATTCTGTTATAGCGAAAAATCTATAATAGATTTTACATCTCTACTCAAAAACGCTACTTTTAAAAAAACTAAAGATGGTAGTGAAAAAATGTTCAATAAACCAAACGAAATCAACGAAAAGAACAAAGAATTATATGAGCAAGAATTTTTGCCAGGCTTCAAAAAGGATTATGATGAAGTCTATAGCCATAGAGATGTTATTTATATTGCCTGTGGTGTACAAGTGTATAACTTCTTAATAACTAACATGGGAATAGATAAAAATAAAGTAATTGCGATTGTTCATCCAAGTCCTTCCGCTCAGTATTATATTAAATCCTTTATTGGTGCTTATGCTGACCAAAATAAGAGATATAATCCAGAAAGGCTGTATGAAAAAAAGAATAGTGAGCAACAGCCTAATAACTAATCATCAATAAGCTTTATGGATAAAAATGCGTTATGTCCACACATTGACGCATTTTTTCTTTTTGTGTTTTTGAACGCATTCTTTTTCCTATAATTTCCGCACATAATGGGGAGAAATAAAATATGAAGAAAAGGAGAAATGACCTTCCTTTCAATCACGAATCGGAAATGATTGTTTTAGGAAGCGCAATCATATCAAATGAAGCCCTTTATAAAATATTATCAGCACTTGAGGATGCTGATTTTTATGAGGGGAAACATCAATTAATCTATCGAGCGATTATCTCGCTTGTTAATAAGAAAATTGATATAGAACTCTATACAATTGCGGAAGAACTTTCTTTAATGAACTCTTTAGAGTTTGTTGGAGGAGTGGACTATTTAAAAGAATGCTCAGATATTGCGGTTGCCATATCCGCAATAGAGTTCTATATCAATATTGTCAAAGACAACGCTAATTTAAGAAATCTACTAACTACTATAAGAGATATTAATGAGGACTATTTAAATAACGAGTTAGATTCAATAGAAGATTTCATCAAGCAATCTGAAGAAAGAATAAGAAGTGTTACCGCTAATAACAGGGTATCCTCTTTCAAATCAATTGAGACTGTTGCTAATGAAGCAGTTTTACAAATCTATACCCAAAAGAATAGTGGTGATGGTTATACCACTGGTATTACCACAGGTTATTCAAATGTTAATAAATTCACTAATGGATTCCAAAGAGGTGAAGTCACCATTGTCGGTGCTCGTACATCAGTTGGTAAAACTTCGTTAGCGTTAAATATGGCTTATAAAGCTGCAAGAAGTGGCTCAACTGTGGCTATCTTTGAATTAGAAATGACTGCCGAATCATTAGCTAAACGCATGATTGCTATGGCTAGCAATGTCTCTTTAAACAAAATCATGACTGGTAATCTTAGTGATATTGATAAAGTTAAAGTCAATCACGCTAGTAAGGAAATCATCTCATTACCAATCTTCATAGATGATGGACCCAACAGTCTTATCGATATCGAAACTAAATGCAGACAGTTATTAGAAAAATATCCAGAATTAGGTCTCGTAGTAGTAGACCATATGAGCATTGTCAAAGTCGTGGGTGGCAAGAAAAGTGATTCACGTGTCGATGAAATGCGTAAGATATCACAAGGTCTTCACTCTTTAGCGAAAGAACTAGATGTTGCAATATTAGCGGTAGCCCAGTTAAATAGAGATTCTGTTAAAGGTGAAGTTAAAAGACCAAAGATGGTTGATATCAAAGAAAGCGGTGCTATCGAACAAGACGCAGATGTAATATTGTTGCTTTATGATCCTTTATATGAAAACAACAAAATCAAGAATAATGGCAATTTGCCAGAGGATACAAGACACATTGAAGTTATAGTCGCCAAACAAAGAAATGGTAACACGGGTATCGCGGATTTAATTTTCCATAAGCAGTTCTGTAGATTCGATATCCCCTCAGATGAATGGCAAAGAGAAATAGCCGCAATGAGAAATGAGAATTAAAAGATTTATTTCTTGTAGAAAAAACGTAAAAATTAGATAAGAAAGATTATTTTAATTATGAAAATGCCACACGGTGTGAGATTTGGTGTTGGATTAGGATTACTAGTATTCGCTATTCTATGTATACCTGGAACTATTATTAATTATGCAAATATCAAGCAGTTATGGGTGCTAATACTAGGTCCATCTTTGTTTGTTTTATCAGTTATTGCTGGTTTGTTCTTGTTGATATTCGTAAACGATAAAGAACCAATCGTAGTGGAGAAACAAGAAGCAAAAGTGAAGCTGCAAAAAGAAACAAAAAGCAAAAATATAAAACCATTCATTAGTGATAAAGAATGGAAAGAATTAGATGAAGAAGATGAAGAAGAGATGTATATAGTGGAGGAAGACTAAAATGAAGACATTTAACGTAGATGGTATCGATTATCATATTGTTAAGAATCCTTATACCGGAGGTCCAATGATTGCCAGAGTAGATGGCCAACCAATCGAAAATAGGAAAGAAATATGTCGCAGATTTTTACGTGCTCATGGTTGGACAAATGATATGATGCCTAACAAAGTTATAACTAACACTCTAGAAAGAAGAGTTAATGATATCGTTAATGGCGTTCCTTCAAAAAAGGCCACAACTGAAAGAAAACCCAAAAAGGTCACCAAAGAACCCGAACATATTGAGTTATCAATTGAGACCAACGAAAAAGACCCATATGTTTTAGATTATGCCGTTGGTGGTGACTTGAGGATTCCTGCTTTAACTAGGAAGAACGCCACCTTTATTGAGGCGGTTGTTGGACTAGATTCAAATTACAATAGAGATTCAGATATATTTGCAGAACCAGACAAAGGCTTTGATCCGTTTGTAAACGTTTCGTCATCAGATGGCAAATATTGCGGTTCGTCAGCATATTGGTTTCATAAAATGGAGAATGGTGGAAGCTTTGAAGAATGCCTCCTTGGAGCAATCGTTTCAATTGATAGGACCAATTCAACGCATTTAGAATCTGCCTTCAATGGAAGAACAAAGATTAAAAATATCATTTTAAGTAAATGCAAAAATGTTAATGATTTAAAAAGAGAACTAAACAAAGATTTTCACAACAATCCAAAAGAACACCTAATTGGATTGATGAGCGTTGATTTAGAAGCTAAAAAGAGAGGCACGGTTAGAAGCAATTTATCTTTTGCATCTAAGTTTTGCTCATATGCTTCAATATATTTAAGAACAAATCTAGAATATTCAAAATACGATAACGTAGTAGCCTCGCATCTTGGAGACTACATCAAACTTTATTTGAATGATACATCTACTAAAACAAAAGAGTTTAAATTAGATTCTGCAACTAAAAAGAAAAGTAGCGATAAATTACAATACACGGTAGACATCTATATTCGTTACTATCAATTGATTGGGGATATTATTCATCTTTTAAGAGAGAATGGTATTCAAATAGATAGAAATGAATTCGATCATATTGTGTGGTATGGTTTTAAAGGAAGATAGTGTTTATGAGTTTTCACATTGTTAAAGGCGACTTATTAGAACAAAAAGTTGATGCATTAGTAATTACTGCATCTCCTCGGCTCACTTTAGAAGGTGTTTTGGGTAGCAAAATTAAAGAAATATGCGGCGATAGACTAGAAGAAGAATTAAAGCAAACAAAAAGACCAACATTAAGCCAATGTGTTATAACAAATGCTTATAATTTACCATGCGAAAGATTAATTCACGTTGCGACACCGAGATGGAATGGTGGCAATCATGGAGAAGAAGATTTCTTGAGAGAATCATATTTATCTTGTTTGTACAAATTAGAAGATTTTGAGCTACACAGCATAGCGTTTCCTCTTCTTTCTGGCGGTGCCAATGACTTCCCGACCAAGAAAGCAGTCGAAATAGCAATAGATGTCCTTAGTAGTTATGACAATGAAGATTTAGATATCCTTTTAGTTATACACAGCAAACAAACTTGGGATAACTATCGTAAATTAATGCAGAAATACCTTATTCCTGGAGGAAAACTTAGCGAAGATGATAAAAGGGATATTGAAGTTGTTTTACGAGAAAGAAGAGGCTTTTCTAAATGGTATAAGCCAGGATCCGAAGAAATATTAGAAAAAGGCATCGAAAAACAAACCGTTGGACAAAAGCTTCAATTCGATATTAAGGCAAAAGGTATTTCTTACTTTGATGCTTATAATGGTGTGATAAGTAAAAAGTTCTTTGACGATATTATAAAAGGAATTAAGCAACCTTCTAAATCTACCCTTGTCTCTTTGGGAGTTCATATCGGATTAAACGTTGGCGAAATTGATGAACTATTATTTACAATTGGTGATTATCTTAACCCATATAACGATTGGGATAATTTGATAATTACATCCTTATATAGATTCTCACCTGATGAATATAATGGTGATAATCGTATTGAAGAAATTAATAAGATTTTAAGAGAATATAACTTTGCTCCATTAAAAGATAAATAATTGTCAACATAGATAAATAAAAACTTAATCCCTTTAGGGATTATTTTTTTGTGGTTACCAGATTAAACGCGTGATTTTTTATTTTTTGTCAATATATTGCTGCGATGAGAAAACAACCTCACAAAAGGAGACAAAAAATGAACAACAAAGAAATTAAGCAAATGGTTAAAGAAATACTGGAAGCTCAAATGGATGAAAGCGGCCTAAGCGAAGAAGAAGTAACGGAGCCAACAATGCTAAATCTTATTAATTCATATTATGAAGACGACATTGAATTAAAAGACTTATGTATTGCCCTGGATTATCTAGGCTATACATATGACGAATCATCTTTAGAACGTAGTAAACAAGAAAGAATTGCTAGAAAGGAGAAACGCCGTGCTTATAGAGAAAAACAAAGAGCGAAAAAACTCAAAAAATGACGAATCTATTATCCACTCGTTAGAAGCGTATCTGTTGATGTTTTACGACGACATGATTGATTCTTCTGAACTAGTGAAAGCAATGGGCGATCTGGTACAGGAAAGAAATGCGTGCCAATAATGTCCAAAACTAAAGACAAAATAGTTAAAAATAATACTTTATAAAGTATTTAGCAAATAATTAAAGTAATCGAAAGGAGAACGAAAATATGATTACTATCAAATGCCCTAACTGTGGCGAACAAATCGAATTAGGTAAGGACGCCTATAACTCATTATTAAACGAAATTGAAACAGCAGAACTTGATAAGAAAGTTAACGAGAAAGTTGAACTTATCAAGAAAAGACTTGAAGCAGAAAACAAGCTTGAAGCCAGCAAAGCTAAAACAGAGCAAGACGCTACAATTAACAAATTAAAAGAAGAAAAAGCAGTTCTCGAAGAAAAGATCAAAGGTGTTGATACTGCTGTTGAATTGGCGGTTTCCAAGGCTACTCACGATTTACAAGAACAATTGATTCAAAAGAACAGTGATATTGTCACTCTAAAAGGCGATATCAAAGATGCCAAACAAAAAGCTGAAGAAGACAAAAAGGCGCTTGAAGCCGCCTACAAATTCCAATTGGATGTCAAAGACGAAGAAATCCAAAGATGGAAAGAATACCGTATGGGTGATTCCACTAAGGACTTGGGCGAATCTTTAGAGCAATATTGCAGCGATTCATTTAATGAAATTCGTGCCGACGCTTATCCAAATGCTACTTTTGAAAAAGACACCAAAGCAGTTTCTGGTGAAGATGAAAAGAGCGGCACTCAAGGCGACTTCATCTTTAGAGATTACGGTCCTGATGGAACGGAAATTGTCTCAATTATGTTTGATATGAAAACAGAGAAAGACGACACAAAAGACAAAAAGACAAATGAGTATCATTTAAAGAAACTCAACGCTGATAGAGATAAAAAAGGCTGTGAATACGCTGTATTAGTCTCAACATTAGAAGCGGACAGCAAACTCTACAATCGTGGTATTGTTGATAAGTCCCATCTCTATCCAAAGACATATGTTGTTAGACCACAATTCTTCTTAGCAATTATTGGTTTAATTAGAAACATGGCTCTAAAATCATATGAATACAAAAGACAAATTGTGCAATATCAACGCGAGAACGTTGACGTCACAAACTTCGAGAAAGCTGTTCAAGCGGTCGCAAACAAAATTGGTGAAGACTATGCATCAGCATCTTCCCATTACGACAATGCTGAAAAGTATATCGACGAAGTCATTGGTAAACTTACAAAGCTTAAAGAAGAGTATCGTCTTGTTATGAAAAAGATTGGTACGGCGCAAAACAGACTTCCTGAGTTGGAAGTTAGAAAACTCGTCAAAGACAATCCAACAATGAAAGAAAAATTCGAAGCTTTAGAAGCAGAAAAGAAAGCAGATTAATTAAAACATTATTAGGGGGGCGCCTAAAAAGCGCTCCTCAAAATAATGGAAAAATATTCATGATTTAATAAAATAAAACTATGGCAACATTAAAATCGTATCGAACATCTGATTCATCGAATAAAATTACTACCTACCTCTATAACGATAATTCGTCATCGGTATCTTTTGATTTTGGTAGCAAAGATATTCCATTAAACGAAGTTAGAAGTTTGGACTACATATTTATTACCCATGAACATTCAGATCACTTCATGGGTCTATATCATATGCCTTACGTTGAAGTATTATTGGAAAGCAAATGTGAGATATATGCTTCAAATGTCACCAAAGATTTAATCATCGCCATCTTTGAGAATGCGCTTAGGATTAGTTTTGAAGAAAGGGACATCAAAAAGATTAGAGAATTACTCCATAGAATCAAAGGTGTCTTGTTCTTTGAAAAGTGCAAACTCAAGAAAGATACTTATTTCAGATTGTTCCCATCAGGACATACCTATGGTAGTGCAATGGTTTATTACTTCGGTAAAGCTAATAAGATTTTATATACTGGCGATATTGATTTTGATTCCAGTGATAGTGATAGGCAATATCAATTGGATCTAAAAGAAAATGAATCTGTCGATTATATAATTGCAGATGGCACTTATTTAGATAATGAACAGTTTAAAGACGAATCATTTTCTACAATCAGAGACAACATATTAAAAAGAAAATATGACAATTTTTATTGTAAGCCAGAGAAAATCATTTTCTTCTCTAAAAAGATCATCTCCTCGCCTAAATTAAAGGATAAGTACTGTGTTGTATTTACTAGCGAACTTAAATGGTACCTTTCTATTCTAAGAAAATATGATTATGATCCATTTATTACTGACCAAGTATTGTTGGATTCATCCATCTATGCCTTGCCAGAGAATAGAAAAGTAATACACGTATCGAGTAAAAAGCTGGACAAACAGACAAATGTCAACTCCATTGTGGGTCTTCATATTAGTTTTATTGATTTTGCCTATATGCTCCAACAATTTGATTACACAAAGACCAAAATTCTAGTAGGTCACTATAACAAAGAAAATGAAAGTGACATCTTAGATACTTTCCATTCATCATCATACACATGTGATTTTGATGTCAAAGTTTTAAAAGAAGGAGAACTAGTATTATGAAAAATAACAAATACTTCATCCTTCTATTCGGCTATACACGTATCCAGTTATTTACCGAAGTTAACGGTAAAATCACTAACATTGATTTTGCTAATGGACAAAACAAATTATCTAACTGTGTGACCTTCTCCTACGACAAGGAAGACTTGGAATTTGTTCCTGATGGAGATCCATTTGCAGTAGACCAGAATTCTTCTTTTTCTGATTATTTGGATTTTGCAGGCTATCATTTCGAATTAGGTGAAGCGCTTGAGGCCATTGTTACATCAATAATCAACAATAAGTTAATTCCTGGCTTAGGCAAAAACGATGACATATTCATATATGTACAAGCTTTTCAATATGAGACCAACCATTCAAAAGATGGGAAGCATACTTATTTTGCTCCTGAAAAGATGGTTATCAAAGGGCATAGTGTCTATTCCTATGATGCGCATATTTTGTTTCAAATTTATGCAAGCTATATCGACGATATAATAGGCACTAATATTTTAATTGGTTATCCATTCCTTACAATGCTATTTAACAATCAAGAAGACGGTTTCTCTGTAACATATGCACCAACTATGGAAAGGAGTGTTGTAGAAAAAGTACTTGAGCAATACCCTCTCCCAACCAGTGTCCCAGAAAAGTTACTGAGAAACACCAGCAATAAGATTTTTGTTTCGAAGTTGCTGGACCTGCCTCTTCCAAGAGAAGCTATTTATCAAAACAGAAGAGTGGATATTGCAAAAACTAATCTCTCTAAACACTTTGATGTTTTGCTAAAAGAAGCGGCCAATTACTTCCTAGAAAAAGCAGATAAAGTTGATCGTGGTCCAACTATGGTTTTTGATTTCGGAATGCACCCTTTCATCAAGGAATCATTCATGCCGCGCATAGAAAAACCAATTTTTATGGATAAAGAAGACAATATTGCGCTAACTGCTTTTATGCTTAGAAACATGATAATTCAGCATATTGCAAATGGTGATTCTCTTTTCAAAAACGAAGCAATCAAGGTAAGCAAAAAAGGAATGGTATCAACTTTTATGAAGTGTGGTAACATCCTATACTTTGATCCTTATTTCATTTACGAGTATAACGAGTATACCCTTCGCTATAAGAAAAATAACATTTTATCCACTATAGAAAGAAAAGAACTTCAATCATTGTGCCAAAGAAAAAGAGATTCTTTAAAGGATAATTAAATCAAGAGCATATAATAGGAGTAAGCTATGAAAGATTTGGAATTTTTACAAAAGTACGGTTTGTTAACTGATGGATTTGCTAGACAATACGTTTCTCATATAAACGAGAGAAAATTTGATTTTGAAAGCTCCACTCCAAAGCAATTACAAATACTTGTGCCCCAAGAATGGGTAAACCCTTCTTCTACAAGCGTTAATCCAGCCCTTTGTACTTTTAGCGCTTCTTCTTGGCTGAGACTTGTTGAAGAGTTGTTTGTTTTTCTTCAGAGCAAAGCACCAAAAACCAAAGATGAGCTACTGGCTTTTAGAACCGATTGGTCAAAAGCTAAGATTTTTTCTGAATTCAAGGCTTTTCAAAATATGGTACCGGTCGAAGATTTGTTTTTGAGTGTTAACTACACAGCGACGCATTCTGTTTGGATCATTGGTGACTTATTAAACTTCTACGGAATAAAGACTGGATATTTATTTGTCCATCGCGCTCCTATAGCGGAACCTAGAGAAGTGGTGGAAATGATTTTAAAACAAAGAAAAGACGGATTTAAGAAGTATTTAATGTTTAAACGCGGAAAAAGTTTAGAAAACGCTAACAAGATCATCTCTGCTTTCGATAATTCTTTTAACAAGATTTTAAGCAACATGTCATCTAGTTATTACAATTTTTTCCTATTTGACAGCACACAGTACTTATCAAACTATAAATCAAAAATGCTGATTGATATTAGCAAGTACACTGTTTGGAGTGATGCAAAAAAAGAAACAGCCAGAAAGTATTTAGATTATTACTCTGACTATTGCACTATGCTGATGAAAGAATCTAAAAAACACGACGATGATTTAGAGTTTGTCGTTCCGCTTACATAATTCTTTGGAATCTATTTAAGCCGAATTATTTCTCGTCTTGAAGCCTTTTGTTAATTACTTCAATAATTTTTTCTGCGACATCATTAGCATCTGCCTGTGGTGTGATATCTATTATTTTTGTGCTAAGTTTTATACTTGGCTTCGCTCGATATCTAAGCTGTAAATCCCCATCTTTTTTTGCGAAGAAGAACCAATGGGCATAATGTTCTAGTAGCATCTTGTCGATCTCTTTATAGAAATGATAATATCAACAAAATCATTAATGAATAGTTTTTCTCGAGGGAAAAGCGCATCATAAAAGCCACCTCTTTTTGTTTTTGCCATTTTTATTATTTCGGTAGCGTTTTTCCGTGTTGTTCCCTCCTTAAAAATATTTACTTCTTCACCTGGTTCGTTTTCTAACAATGTGTTTTTGTCAAGCTTTTTGCCGCAATACGGACAAAACAAAAAGTCTTCTTTAAAAAACCTATTGCAATCAAAACATACTTTGACTTTCATAATTCTCCTTAATTCATTATATAGAGAACAGACTATTTCTTTAACTCTATTTGTGCTAACAGCTTTTAACATTAGCCTTTATTTAAGCTGATGGAGCAATGGTGCAAATTTGCTATCGAAGAGCAGAAAAAATACGTTTATTTAAGAATGGTGATATAATCCAATTATAGTACTTCAGCATTAATAGTAATGCCGACATTAGGAGAAGATCTATTTATGAAAGCCAGATTATTTGTTGTGGACGAAGATACACTAAGAGAGGCAAAAGAGTCGAGAGTAGCCAAGATTAGAATTCCAACTGGATCAGATGAAAATGAGAATCACAAAAAGGTTAAAAACAATAAAAAACCATCACCTAAATTTGTCCAATCAA
>CADCCA010000003.1 GCA_902799855.1 uncultured Erysipelotrichaceae bacterium
AAATAACACTAAGAAAACAACAAGCAAAACAATAATGACTACTTTCTTCTTAGATTTCTTCTTTTTTGGCTTACCAACTTTAATAGTTAAATCAGGAGTTGGAGTCTCTTCTGCTTCATTTGTTACGACATTTTCTTCATTATCCATAAAAAAATCCCACCTGTATGTGTTAATTATATATAAATAACACGCGTTAGTGTTAAGATGTTTTTTAGATGAACATTAAAAACGATAAACAATTATTAGAAAGAATAAGACAAATCATCGCTATTAACGCGACGAATATGAATGTCGCTGATATGTTGATGACCGCTTTTAGTTATACCGATATTATTGACCCTAATGAAATTAGGCAATATGTCAAAGAAGGATGGGACGAAAAAGAAGCTATCCTAGAAATGCTTTATGATTTCTATCAATTAGATAAGAATAATGAAGATAATCAAAAAGTAATGGATAGTTATGTTTTAAATAACTTAAAGTGCTTAAACCCTCACGATTATTTAAATAATCTCTATGTCAAAACCATCGGGCAAACCGGAAGAAATAAAAAATACGCTTTAAAGTATATTAATTACTACCCGTATCAACTATTTGCCTATGATGATATCAAAATGGATGGTTATCAAGAGAATAGCAGAATTGGTTATTTCAAAGATAAATTCTCCTATTTAGCGTTAACTGAAGGTAACAATATCTGGATGTCATTAAATCCAAATGAAATCGAAACAATGAAGCCTTTTATTAATAAAGGTAGAGGCAACGTTTTAGTGTTAGGCCTTGGAATGGGCTATGTCCCATTTATGTTAGCGAGTAAAAACTGCGTAAAAAGCGTCACTATCATCGAAAAAGATCAAAATATCATCGATTTATTTAATACATTTATCTGGCCTAAGTTTGTTAATAAAGAAAAGATCAAGATTATTAAAGATGATGCGATTTTATTTACTAAAAAGCAAAAAGAAGCGACATATGACTATATATTCGCTGATTTATGGCACAATCCAGAAGATGGACTACCCCTATTCGTGGAATTAAAAAAGATTAATCCAAATATTGATTGTTGGCTAAATGATTCAATGTACGCTTTATTAAGAAGATGTATGATTACTCTTCTTGAAGAATTATTAAATGGTTCTAAAGAAGAAGATTATCGCTTTGCTAAAACATATACCGATAAAGTTATTAATGCTTATTATCAAAATACAAAAAATCTTCCACTTAGTACGGTAGAAGATTTAGATATTTTATTGAGTAATCAAAGATTATTTGAATTACTTAATCCAGAAAACAAATAAGAAAACGATAAAAGCGGCAATAATGCCTAATAATAAGATAATCATTAAGGCGATTAACCATTTACCGCCTTTATTTTTTGGTTCATTGCCTTCAAAATAGTATTTCTTTTTATGACTTCTAATCGCTGCGATATCTTTAAAGAATCTTAAAGATGATTTAACTGGAGAAACCGTACTGCCACGGTCATCACTCCAAGTAATACCTAATTCGTACATTGATAAATTATTTAATTTAGCGATATATAAGTATTCCACATCAAAAGCGAAATCATTAATTAATTGCTTAGCAACAATTTGTTTAGCCGCTTCAGCACGCATTGCTTTAAATCCGCATTGGGTATCTTTGAATTTAGTATGGAAAAGCATTTTCACTAAAAGGCGGCAACATCTACCAATAAACACTCTTAAGAATGGTTGCTTTTTCTTAATCACACTGCCTTTAGCGTGTCTTGAACCAAGGATAATATCGTAAGACGGTGCTAATTCAACGACTTTTTCAATGGCGGATATATCAGTGGATAAATCAGCGTCCATAAAAAGAATGTAGTCACCAGTAGCGTTTTCAATACCATATTTGACCGCTCCGCCTTTACCGCGGTTCTTTTCATATGAAAGAGCGGTAACTCCTGGAATTGATTCAATAACTTCTTTAGTGTTGTCTTTACTGCCATCATTGACTAAGAGAATTTCATAATCAAAAGTCTTATCTTTAAGATAATCTTTGACTTTTTCGACATTAGCGGCAATATCTTTAGCCTCGTTATAGCAAGGAATGACAATACTTAGTTTCATATCCATATTATTCTACACAAGCTCTTACTTTAAAGAAAGTAAATTATGCTATAATAATTTCACATAACGTGAGGTATATATATGAATCTACTTGTAGTTAAAGAACGATTACTTGAAATGGGCAAGCAAATCAGCTTATCAGTTGAAGATGAAAACGCTGAACAATTAACCGTTAGCGCGCATATGCAAGCTAAAACATATTTCAACGATGAAGTTTATTTACGCTATGTCATTTTCAAAAGTGGCACAGTCCATTTGTTCTTAACATTCGATGAAATGGAAAAGACATATGATAATTTATTCTTAATTAATAAATTCAATGCCGATAACCCATGGTTTAGAGCGTATATCATTAATCTCGGTGGTAAAGACTTCTTAGAACTCCACTACACATCCTTCTATGTGACAGGTGAACAAGAAGCCGTTGATATCATCGGTTACTTAATGACTGAATTATTAAAGGATGACACATTCAAGTATTTAAAACCTATTCTTGATAATAACAAAGCGAGCGCGTAGGCGTACGTGTTAAGAAAGAAAGTCAAATACTCATTTATTAGCGTTAGTCGTCTTAAAACAGCTAAAAAGCAATAAAGCAATTAAAAAGGAGAGATCTTTACGACCTCTCCGTTTTATTTTGTGTTTTGTTACTCGTTAGAAGCTTCGTTTGGTGCTTCTTCTGGAGCTGGTTCGCTTCCGCCTTCTTCAGCGTCTGCTTCAGCTTTGGCTTGTTTGCCTTTACCGCGCAAGGTGAAGAAGATGACTAATGCGCCCCAAATGACTAAGCCACCAGCCACAACACCATCCATTGTGTAAACCAAGACTTTCCATGTTGCGAGTTTATAGCCGATAATATCCGCTCTCATAACATTGGAATTGGCTAACGCATATAAGGTATTATGTGTCGCACGTCTTAAGTAGGAAACATCTCTCGCGTTAGTGAATGAAACGCCACTGCTACCAGTACCTAAGTAACCAGTTTCAGCATTGATAAGACCGATGTCACCACCCGCTAAGAGCATTTGTCTACTATTCATGTATGACTTTGTCTTGAAGTCACAGATGACAGAACCTTTAAAGCCCCATTCTTCACGGAGGATATTTGTTAATAAACGATAGCAACCACCAGCCCATTCATAGCCGACACGGTTGAAGGAAGACATAAGACCATGTGGGTCGCCTTCTTTAACTGTCATTTCGAATGGTTTGAGGTAGATTTCACGCATCGCTTGTTCATCGACCCATGTAGCGATACCATTGGCATCTCTATAAGATTCTTGGTCGTTAAGAGCGAAGTGTTTGATATTAACGTAAATACCTTTTTCTTGGACGCCTCTAACAACTGTGGCACCGAATTTACCAGAAATGAATGGATCTTCTGAGTAGTATTCAGTGTTACGGCCAGAGAATGGAGAACGATGGATGTTCATCGCTGGTCCATACCAACCTGGATATGGCATACCATCACCTCTAGCGTTACCGACTAATGATTCATTGCCGATAGCGTGAGCTTGTTTGGTTGCTAATTCAAGATTGTATGTTTGTGCTAATAAGCATTCTGATTGATAGTAACAGCAATCATAAACGGCTGGGTTACCCATGAAGTTAACAAAGCCGGTTGGACCATCAGCAGAAGTTGTTGCTGGAATAATGATTGTGCTACCACGAGCAATACTTGTGGTTTTATAACAACCTTCGTTGAATAATTTCAACATTTCATCAGGTGTTAATTGATCTAAGAATTTGTCCCAGAGTTCATCATTATAAGGTTTGCCTGCTAATTCCTTTAATTCAACAGTTAATGGAGCGTTGGTTGTTGGCATCGCATAATCTGTTGTGTCATCCATGATTGTGTCAAAGGATTTAAGCTTATTGAATTGTTCTTCAGTAAGTTTTAATTCATCAAGTGTTGGTGCTGCTGGGAATGAAGCAGGATTTTCTTGATCCATATCAGCACGTGTTAAGTTTTGACAGCTAGCCATGTGTTCGGTCACTTCGTCAAATAATGGTTTAACGGCGTGATGTGTCACTGGATCTTCTTCAAAGACATAAGTTGATGCTAATTCTTTAGTGAATGTTTCAAAATCAGTATGAGCATCTGTACCAAGATGGAAGACATATTGGCCAGCATCTAATTCATATGTTTTCTTATCATTATGATTCAAGTCATGGCTATCAAAACTTGCAAAATCATATGGATTGACTTTAATGGTCACAGTTTCTTCATGGTTTGGTTGTAAGACATCTGTTTTAGCAAAACCCGCTAAAACTTTATATGCTTTTTCAATGCCGCCATCACTATATGGGGCTTCAGCATATAATTGAACGACTTGTTTACCGGCTTTTTCACCAGTGTTTTTCACTTTAATTTCCACTGAGAATTCTTGTGTTGGATTTAAAGCGGCAGCTTCTAAAGCGGACTTATTAACAAGTTCTTGTGAGAATGTTGTATAGCTTAAGCCATAGCCGAATGGATAAACGACGTTAGCGTTGTACCATTCTTCGCCATATTCGTGACCGCGTGTTTCGTAATAACGATAGCCTAAGTAGATGCCTTCTTCGTATTCAACTGTGTAGTAGTCAGCGTAACCACTTGTTGGTTTACGATAAGCACCACCATAAGGAACACCGTCTGGTTTACCTTCGCCGAAGTTTTCCCAAACTGGGTCTTTTCTATAATTTGTGTAAATAGTGTCAACGGTATGACCTGATGGGTTGACGGAACCATTTAAGATTTCGCCTAACGCCATAATACCATTACCACCTGGACTACCAATAACGATTGCACCATCAATCTTATTGCCAAATTCGGCATAAAGAGGATCACTGGCAATCTTTAAGAAGCCGACATCCATGTAGTTAGAACCATTGAGTAAAATGATGATGTGGTCGAATTTACCAGAATCAGCGATGTGCTTTAACAAAGCTCTTTCGTTGTTATCTAATTCTAGATAGTGACGGCTGTCATCGTCATCAGCGACACGTGGTAAGTCAAATGTTTCACCAGCGATACGAGAGAAGACAACAATAGCGGCATCACCATATTCATCGTATGTATCAGTGATATCACTGGTATAACTACTAATTGGTGTTTCACCTGTTTTAAGTGTACTAACAGCAGCGTCAAAGTCTGGGTTATCATCACGACCAGCACCAGATTTACTGTTGTTTTCATAGAAACTCTTTAATGCATCGTTGTATTTAAATCCAGCGGCAGTTAAAGAATCAAAGATTGTTTTCTTTGGAATGTTTCCACCTGGAGCAGCGGAACCAGAACCACCGTAAACTAATCTCACTGAGTTTTTGCCAAAGACAGAAACTTTAGCGTTTGATTTTAATGGAAGGCAGTTGTTCTCATTTTTGAGAAGAACCATACCTTCTTCGCAGATTTCTTTGGTAACTTTATTACCGTTTTCACGCGCTTCATCTTTATCAAAGAATTCTTGTTCGAAAGCAATACCTGTATCGCCTTCTTTTGTGATGGCGGTATCACCACCAAACTTACCTTCTAATAAAACTTTGAATGTACGGGTAGTAAGGATAGTTGCAGTCACGAGGAATGCGGCAACTAAGACTGATGTACCCGCCCAAGCGATAACACGTGGTCTTAATAATTTCTTAAAAGCTCCCATATAAATACCTACTTGTCAGCGATATTGCTAAGTGTTTCGTTTGTAAATGTAATATTGCTTGAAGAATAAAGTCTAATTGCATCGATACATGGAGCAGCGGCGTGAATCGCACTGGTAACGTCAATCTTGTTGTTAACTTTCATTTGAATGACGTTTTTACCAGCTTTTAAGTTAACGCTTGTGCTAACCATATAATCTTGGAAAGGAATTAATGTAGAAACGATGTTGTGTAAAGTCACTCTACCATATTGCATTTCTTCATCATTGACGAGAACTTGGAATTCAGAATTGTCGAATGTATTGGTGTATTCGCCAGTATTTGAATCTTCTTTGCCATATTCAGCAGAAATACGCATGAATAATGCGACGTTTTCCGCAGCGGCATCGGATTCTAATTCCCATGTTAATGTATCGCCTTTGATATATAAGAATTGGACATAGCCTGAGTAAACTTTGCCATCTTTATCATAATGGCCTGAACTGCCGAGTTTGTTGGTGCCATCTTTGATTTCTTCTAAACCAATGAGACCTAAACCAGCTTGACCACCAGAATATGTAACACCTTTCATACCACCTGGACCCCAAGAATCATCTAAGAAATCTGGGACAAGTTCAGCTTCAAATGTTTGCGCTCTAACATCGCTAACGAATAATGGTCTTAAGACGACATCGCTCATAACTTGGTTGAGCACTTCGCTGTTATAACTCCAAATTTGACCACCATTATTAACGTTCATCCAACCATAGAATGTTTGACCAGCTGGTGCTTCTGGAGTAACTGGTGCTTCTAAGGCTGTACCGGAGTCAACATATCTAGCTTCGCCATTTGGTGTGCCATCAGCGTTTTGATAAGCAACAGAATATTTTTCTAACCAACGAGCCACTAATTTTGTGTCTTTAGTAACTTTAGAGTTCTTAAATGACCAGGCAGCATTGCCATCACGCCAACCAAGGAATTTGTAATCACCTTTTTCGTCTGATTTAGTTGGTGTACCTGGATCTTTAGCAGTACCTTTATTTTCGACGATTTGATCTTCATAAGTTTCTTTACCACCGTTTGTGTCAAAAGAAACTGTCCATGGACCTTTGGCTTCTTGGCTGCTATTACCACTGTTGCCACCGCCGCCGCCGCCACAAGCTGTTAAGCCCATAGCGAATAATAGGCCGAGCATTAATACACTTTTTTTCATAATGTAATATCGTTATTCAGATTACCCTAGTTTCAACTACTGAATAACTTTCTCCTCTCTAGGGTTTTTATAATCAAGCCCTCTAATTAGTTCTATATAGAATAGGCTTTATTAACAATTTTATGATGTGTGCCTGCGCACACTATTTTCTAAATGCACCAAACTGCTAGGACACAAACGGCCCTAGCAGTCTTGGTTAATTAATTAACTATTGAGCAATTACGCTCTTCTTTTTCTATCAATTGCCACTAAGGCTAAACCTAAGCCAGCTAAGCTAATTAAGGCAATCAAGGATGCTGTAGCGATTTCGCCGCCGCAACCTTTCTTTTCTTTTGGTTTGACCCAGCGAGTCATAATTGTTTCATCGTATTCTGCTTCATCTGGAGAGACTTCGATGATCAATTTAATACCAGCTTTTGCATTACCATCAGCGATAACATCGACTCTATATAAACCAACGTGGTTGAATGTACCGGATAAGACACCATTATTGAATGTGAAGCCTTCTGGTAAATCGCAACGATCATTGACTCTGAAGCCTGTCGCGTTAGCTTTCTTGACTTCGTAGCTGAATTCTTCGCCGAGTTTGGCTTCGAGATGGATTTCATCACCATCAGCAACCTTTGTGATGCCTCTTCTGAAGCCTTCACATTGGCTGGCCATGTACATATAACCTTTGGTCATTTCTCTCATGGCATACCACATGGACCATGCAACTTTGCTTGTATCGCTCTTGAGAACGACAGCACCTTTGCCACCCCATGCTGTACTACTCCATTGAGTATCGATATCACTTTCGAATGTACCACTGGTTGTTAATTGTGTATTGTTACCAGCTAACAAACGTAAGTTGATGCTTTCATAGCAGTCATAGTTGACTGAGCCGTTGCCTGGGTGAGCCATATCGGATAAGACACAGCCTTTGAAGCCCCATTCATTACGGAGAACTTCAGTCATTAAACCATAGTGACCAGCGGCTTCAACTAAACCGATACGGTTGTAGGAACCCATGACACCGATGGATTTGCCTTCTTCAAAGACCATTTGGAAGGACTTTAAGTAAATTTCACGTAACGCTTGTTCGTTGACGAATGAGATACCGGATTCACGGTTCTTTTCTTGATCGTTAACAGCGAAGTGTTTGAAGTAAGCGTAGATACCTCTATCTGTAGCGGCACCGACGACTTCAGCGGCCATTCTACCCATTAAGAATGGATCGGCTGAATAATATTCGAAGTTTCTACCACCGAATGGAGAACGGTGAGTATTAACCGCTGGACCCCACCAACCGGCTTTATTGTCGATGTGAGCTTCCATACCACAGCATTCACCTTGTTCGTGAGCAAGTCTTGGATTGAATGTCGCAGCGATAATTGGGGAAGAGACCCACCAAATTGTACTGAATTTTTGTGGACCATCGCCTTCATTGTATGAGCCTTTACCAACGCTATCAATGGAAGAAGTATTTCTATTACTACCACGGACGATGGCGACTAATTCTGAATAGGTGAATTCGTTCATGAAGCTGTCCCACTTTGGATCATCATATGGGACACCAACCATTGCGGAGAGTTGAGTACGTGGAGATGTGGATTTTTGTTCCCAACCATTTTGAACGAAGTCTTGTTCTGTCTTAAAGGCATCTCTTGGAATGTAATCATATTCACCTTCAACGCCTTTTTCGAAATCAGCAAGGCTGAATGAGTGTGTTAAGAATTCTTCGTATCTGCTGCCTTCAGATAATTTTCTTGTTTCCATGTCTGGAGTTGTTGGGAAGGTACCTTCGAAGTCAGCACGGCTGAATTGTGTGAATTCGAGATCGCCTTCTGGCATGGAGCTGAGGAAACCTCTATCTGTGAAACGGTTTTCAACTGGGTTGCCAGTGAAACGGTCGTTTCTATATTGGATACCGCCATCTTTAACTGTGAATTTGACGGAACCATAAGCTTCGTGGGCGTTTTTGTTGACGGATAATTCGTATTCGCCATCATCTAATTCATAGCCTTTGAAGTCGTTGTGGTTGGCGTCGGAGAAGTCATAGTTAGCAACATCTTGTAAGTGGAAGGATAATTGCACGTATTGAGATTCGCCTGGTTTGAGTTCTTCGGATTTATCGAAAGCGCATAAGACGTGATCAGCTTTTTCGATTTCGCCTTTTTCATAAGGAGCTTTCCAGTATAATTGGACAGCATCTTTACCAGCGCGGTTACCAGTATTTGTAACTTTAACTGTGACATCGATGACATCAGAATTTTCATCTAAGACACTTTCTTTTGCTGGAGCGACTCTCACGATATTTTGATCGAATGTTGTGTAGCTTAAGCCATAACCGAATGGATAAACAACACCATCTTCGCCATCATACCATTGATCAGCTTTCTTATAGCCTTTTTCTTTGGCTATATCAGCATAGCGTGTTTCATAATAACGATAATCAAGGTAGATACCTTCTTCGTAAGAAACATAAGATGCTGGTTTGACACCGTTTAAACCACCGGTTGGAACTCTAAATTCTTCACCACCACGGTTGTTATCATAACTTGGCTTAGCAAGATCGTTATAGTTTTTATTTGTACCATAGCTTCTTGTCATTGTGCCATCAGCGTTGAGCATTGTATCTTGTGGGATATAATACTTTTCACCTTTCCAATCAACGTAGTTCATTTGAGCGTTGTCGGAGAAGTTGACGAATGTTGGATCTTTTGTGAAATCACGAGCCCATGTATCAACTGTACGACCAGATGGGTTCACTTCGCCGGAGAGAATTCTACCGACAGCCATTGGGCCCATATCACCTGGGTTACCAATCCATAAAACACCAGAGACTTGTGGGTCCTTTTCAAAGACATCACATTCAAAGATGTTACTGGAGTTGATAATGATGATAATGTTGTCGAAGTGTTCGTGTAATAAATCGAACAAAGCTTGTTCATTATCAGATAATTCCAAAGCGTGTTTTTCAGAAACGGCTTTGTTATTGCTGTTGGTCTTGATGCTATCGTGAGCGTTGCATGTTTTAACGTCACAACCTTCACTACCTTCACGAGTAAGGACTTGAATAGCGCAGTCACCATATTCAGCGAACGAGTCAACTAAGCCTTCTTCTTTGAGGACTGATTCGATTGGTGTTTCACCGATTGTAACTTCGGAGTTACCAGCCCAGTTGGAGTTACCATTTGTACGGCCACTACCAGATCTGCTTGATCTGTAGAATGCATCTGCTGTTGGATTGTACTCGAAGCCAGCGGCTTTTAATGATGCTTGTAAGTTCAAATCTTCTTCTTTACCAACTTTACTAGAAATGTTACCTTGACCTGAACCGGCACCACCTCTTGATAAGTTAGTAGAAGCCTTGCCAACGATTGTGACTTTTTCATCGCCATTCATTGGTAAGAAGCCATCGTTCTTCAAAAGGACAAAGCCTTCATCCGCCATACGGCTGTTGACATCTTTAGCATAAGCAATGTAGTCATTTCCGTCATTTTGACCATATTCACCAATAAATTCAGCATTTAAACCGATTGGGTTTTGATGCATGACCATTGGAAAAGCCATTGCAGCTAGAAGAACAGGGAGTAAAACTTTTTTCTTCATATGTTTTTTCCTTTCAATATAAATGCACTTTGCCTCAATACGAGCGCAAATTAACAAAAAGTGTGTTCAGCTAGAAATTATTTTTGCTGTGCATTTGTGTCTTTATTATATAATAGCGCGCGTCCATTTATATGACAAATTGTTTGTCTAAACACGATAATCGTAAGATGTAAAATTCTAATTTTAATAGCGATTTTTGAAAAGAAGCGGAGCGTGTACTAAAAAAGACCGCTCACGAAATGTGAACGGTCAATGATTGTTATTTAGGAAAAATTATTTCGCAATTCTTCTTTTTCTATCAACTGCCACGAAGGCTAAACCTAAACCGGCTAAGCTAATTAAGGCAATCAAGGATGCTGTAGCGATTTCACCACCGCAGCCTTTCTTATCCTTATATTCTTCGGTTTCAGCGTCATCGCCAATTGCAGTGACGAGGAGTTCGAAGCTTGTAGCTGTTTTTGTGTTACCATCTGTCAAGACAACGTGGATGAACTTATTAACTGGTTTATCAACGCTTCCGGAAATGACACCACCATTTAATTCTAAGCCTTCTGGTAATGGTGTGAATGGATCGATGGATAATTCACCACTCTTACCTTCTGGGAGATTGATGGTAATTTCAATATCTTGACCAACTGATGTTTCATATCTGTTATGGGCAAGACCTTCAAATGTTAATTCAGCATCTTCTAATCTCTTTGTATCAGCATAACCACACTTAGCAGCAGAGTACATTGTGGCTTTAGCGGATTGTCTAACAGCGTACCACCATGTATATGATTCAACACCGTTATAAACTGGGCAACCTTTTGAGGAGTTCCATTTAGCGAGGATATCGCCATCATATGTTTGACCATCTAATTGTTGGTTACAACCAGCGATACAACGATTGTTAATGTTTTCGTAATATTTTCTATCGAAAGCACTGTTGCTATGGTGAGTCATATCAGAGAAGACTTGACCTTTGAAGCCCCATTCTTCACGGAGAACGTTTGTTAATAATGGGTAGCTAGCAGCGGTTTCCATTAAACCTAAACGGTTGTATGAGGACATGATACCTGTGGTTTTGCCTTCTTGAACAACGTATTGGAACGCTTTGAGATAGATTTCACGGAGGGCTTGCTCGCTAACGAATGCGGCGACACCTTCACGGTTCTTTTCTTGATCGTTAACAGCGAAGTGTTTGAAGAAGCAATATAAGCCACCATCTGTTGCACCAGCAACAACACGGCCACCCATCTTACCACTGATTAATGGATCGGCTGAATAATATTCAAAGTTTCTACCACCGAATGGAGAACGGTGAATATTAACTGCTGGACCACACCAACCATAGGTTCTATTTTGACACCATTGTGATTCGTTACCAATGCATCTACCTTGTTCAGCGACTAAGTCGACATTGTATGTAGCAGCAGCGATTGGTAAGCAAACCCAATAAATTGTGTTACCACTCTTGAATTTTTGTGGACCATCGTTTGATGTTAAACCTTGTTTACCTGTACCACTGATGGATGGGTTTTGGTCACCACCATTGACGAATGGAATTAATTCATCGAATGTTAATTGATTTAAGAATGTATCCCATTTTGGATCATCATAATCAACATTGTAGAGTTCACTGAATTGCATTCTGTTGCTACCAGCACTGGTGGCTTGAGTCCAACCTAATGCTTCGATGTCTTCTTTAGATTTATATGCTTCTCTCGGCATATATTCATAGTGAGTAACATCGCTATCGATATCGGCAGGAGTGAATGCGTGATTGAAGAATTCTTGAACACGGCTATTAGCGCCTAAAGTTCTGCCTTCAAGTGTTGGGTGTTTTGGGAATGTTTCAGATTCGGAATCTGTAATATCTTCACGTGTGAATTGAGTAAATTCGAAGTCATCTTCGCTTGGTAATGAACTATAGAAGCCATTATCGGTGAAGTGGTTTTCAACTTTGTGACCTGTGTAGAGGTCGTTTTCATATTGAATACCTTCTTCGGCGACTTTGAATTTAATATTAGCGATTTCTTCGTGGGCGTTTTCATTGAGGGAGATTTGATAATCACCACCATCTAATTCATAGCCTTTAAAGCCATTGCCATTTTTATCCATGAAGTCATAGTTAGCGACTTCTTGAGTATTGAATGTTAATGTCACAACTTCGCTTTGGCCTGGTTCTAACATGTCTGTTTTACCAAAGGCACAGAGTGAATTGTAAGCTTTTTCAATGCCACCAGCGAAATATGGAGCTTTCCAATACAATTGGACAACTTCTTTACCAGCGACAGAACCAGTATTCTTAACTTCGACTTTAACTTCGACTTTCATGTTGCCGGATTTAAGAATCTTATGGTCAATATTGGAAGAAACGATTTTTTGGCTGAATGATGTAAAGCTTAAGCCATAACCAAATGGATAAATGACGCCTTCTTCACTGTCATACCAGTTATTTGCTTCTTTCTTGTTGGCTTTATACATATCGGCATAGCGGGTTTCATAATAACGGTAATCGAGATAGATACCTTCTTCATAAGAAATGAAGGATGATGGTCTAACACCGTTTAAACCGCTTTGGACAACGTATTGATCTTGCACTTTCCATTTTGGATCGCCTACATAAGAGCCTTCACTCTTAACTGGGCTACCATCATGGTTAAACATTGTATCTTGTGGATAGTAATAATCTTTACCGCCAACTGTCACCATGTTTGTTTGCGCGTTATCAGAGAAGTTTTGGAATGTTGGATCTTTTGTAAAATCACGAGCCCATGTGTCAACTGTACGGCCAGATGGGTTCACTTCACCCTTAAGAATTCTACCGATAGCACCGGCACCGACGTCACCTGGGCAGCCCATCCAAATAATGGATTTAACTGAGTCGTTGTTTTCGAGCTTATCGCATTGGAAGACGTTACCAGAGTTAATTAAGACGATGATGTCGTCGAATGTTTCTTCTAAGTACGCAAGTAAGGCTTCTTCGTTATCGGATAACTCTAAAGCGTGCTTATGAGAAACAGCTTCATAACTATTGTTTGTTTTGATGCTGTCGTGAGCGTTACATGTTTTAACGTCGCAACCTTCACTACCTTCACGAGAGATGACCATGATAGCGAGATCGTTATAGTCTTCTTCCATAGTTTTTAAGACTTTTTCTGGGTAAGAAGACATTGGGGTTTCACCGATTGTGACTTCGGAATCACCTTGCCAACCGGAGTTACCATTGGTACGGCCATTACCAGAGTTATAACCTGAGTTTCTATCGTTGTTGTAGAACTTTGTGAGTTCATCGTTGATTTCGAAACCAACGTCGGTTAATGATTTTTGTAAGTTGACAGCTTGAACGCCAGCACTGACAGAACCATTACCAGAACCACTACCACCTAAGACAAGGTTTGTTGAACTCTTGCCAACGATAGAGATTTTTTCATCACCACTAAGAGGTAGGAAACCATCTTCGTTTTTAAGAAGGACAAAACCTTCATCGGCTAATTGACCGTTTACTTCAACACCATGACTTAAGTAGTCGGTTTGATTGGTAATACCGATAAATGAAGCATTTAAACCTTCGGCTCTTTGTTGCAAACATAAAGGCACAGCAAGAGCGGCAAGAAAAACTGGAATAAATAATTTTTTCTTCATATTCTTTCCTTTCACAAATAAATTGCATATGGTGTTTCAAAACGAATACAACCTAACATTATGGGTATATGCAATATATCTTTATATAAATATTGAAAATTATTTAAAGAATTAAATATATGACAATTATGCGATTAAACAATATTTAGGTGCGAACAAGAAAAAGAAAAAAACGACACATTTAAGTGCCGTCTTTATCTAATTGAGAGGCGATAACTATATCACTTCTCAACCATTTTTACTTTTTAGCGTTTAACTCTTCGCGATATTTTTCAAGTTCAGCAGAATTTGCTAAGACAAAGTGTCCTGGAACGATTTCAGTGAGCTTTGGACCTTCTTTGCTATAGTCATGCTCTTCTTGTGGCTTATAGACAAATCTCTTTCTCACTTTTTCGCTTAATGGATCTGGCTTTGGAATCGCTGATAATAACGCTTTGGTGTATGGGTGTAATGGATGAGCAAATAATTCATCACTACTAGCGAGTTCAACGATATTGCCGAAATACATAACCGCGATTCTATCGCAGAAGTATTTAACGACTGATAAGTCGTGGGCAATAAACATAATGGTTAAGCCCATTTCTTCTTTTAAGTTATTTAATAAGTTAATGATTTGGGCTCTAATAGAGACGTCCAAAGCGGAAATTGGTTCGTCACAGATTAAGAAATCTGGATTCATAATTAACGCTCTTGCGATACCAATACGTTGTCTTTGACCACCAGAGAATTCGTGTGGATATCTAGAAGCATATTCTGGTAATAAACCGACTTTGACCAAAGCGTCTTTAACTTTTTGGGCATTTTCGTATTTATTATATTGACCTTGAATATGAAGACCTTCTTGAATGATATCACTGACGGTCATACGTGGGTCTAAGGAATCGACTGGATCTTGGAAGATCATTTGCATCTTGCTCATCAACTTTTTATCGACGTGTTTATTGTCATAATTGTGTTGGGCAATCTTTTCCTTTTCGTATTTAACGAGTTCCACTAAATCGGCTTCGATTTTGTTGATTTTTTCCGCATACTCGGCTTGGATTTTAGCGGTCTCATTAGCGATAAGGGCTGGATCACCAGTTTCATCGGAAAGACCTTTAATCTTTTCTTGCATTTCTGCTTTTAATTCTTTGATTTTGCGTTTGGACTTAATGGTTTTCCATTTGATTTCTTTTTCGTTCCATCTGTTGCCTGCAACAATACGATAACCTTTGAAATAAACGGAACCAGAAGTGGCCTTATAAAGCCTAATCAAAGTTCTACCAGTTGTGGTTTTACCACAGCCAGATTCACCGACGACACCGAAGCATTCACCTTTTTTGATGTCAAAACTGACATCGTGAACGGCTTTAGTGACGAAAGCGTTTTTACCATGACCGAACTTAAAGAATTGCTTTAAGTGACGGACTGATAATTCGATATTGTTCTCCACTAGTTCAGGAAGATATGTAACTGTTCTTTTAGCCATAGTTATCTTTTTCCTCCTTTCGCTTTGGAAGAGGCTTGTTTAGCTTCTTTTAAAACTTCTTCTTCGTGTTCTTCGAATTGAAGGTCATTATTAATCACTAGGTATTTTGCTTCATCGGTAGCACGGCTAGATGGATTGTTCTTTTCTTCATTAGAAGATTCTTGCTTATTCATTCTAGCTTTATTAGCCGCTAAAGAAGCTTCGATACGTGTCTTAACAATCAAAGGCATTTCCACCTTTGGAGCACGTTTATCTAAGAGCCATGTCGCAGCGTAGTGAGTTTCACTAACTTTGAATAGAGGTGGCTCTTTCTTGAAGTCAATTTTCATCGCATATTTACTACGTAACGCAAAGGCATCACCCACTGGTGGGTAGATTAAGTTTGGTGGCGTACCTGGAATAGCTTCAAGTCTTTCTTTACTATCAACATCTGGGATGGATGATAATAAAGCCCAGGTATATGGATGTTTTGGATCGTAGAAGATTTCTTCTTCTTTACCATATTCAACAATCTTACCAGCATACATAACAGCGACACGGTCCGCCATATTGGCCACAACACCTAAGTCGTGGGTAATGAAGATACATGTCATATGTCTTTCTGCTTTAATTCTGTTAATGAGTTCAAGGATTTGCGCTTGAATGGTGACGTCCAAAGCAGTTGTTGGTTCGTCACAGATTAAGATATCTGGGTCAGCGGTTAAAGCAATCGCGATAACGATACGTTGTCTCATGCCGCCAGAGAATTCAAATGGATATTGTTTGAATCTTGTTTCTGGTTGAGGAATACCGACTTCCGCCATAATCTTGAGAGCCTTTTGTTTGGCTTCTGGTTTAGTAATTCTAATCTTAGAAATGTAGTTTCTCTTCGCTAATGTTTTAGAAACTGCATAGACTGCATCATGATATTCTTTCTTGATGGCTTTATGTTTCGCGTAGAATTCTTCATCAGCGCGAGAAAGAATGAATGTTTTAAGGAATTTAATGCGTAATAAAGTTTTGATGAAGCGTCTATTTTTGCTAGCCCATCTTTCATCGGTTTCTTGCATTAAAGCGGCAAAAGCTTCGTTATATTTTTGTTTCGCGGCTTCCACTACTTCTGTTCTACGTGAATCAAATTCCGCTAATTGAGCAGCGTATTCCGCTTTGAAGATTTCTTTTTCCTTAGCCACTTCTTCTTTAGCTAATTTATCTTTAGCCAAATATTTGGCTTTAGCTTCAGCGATAAGTGGTTTATATTTGGCTTTTAATTCCTCTTTATTAGTAGCGTTTTCCACTTTCGCGTTTTTAATCTTCGCGTCAAAGTCCGCTTTTAAAGTAGCAAGTGCTTCTTGGTTAGAAGCGTGTTTAGATTTAGCTTCAGCAATAATTTCGTTCTTAGTTTTGATAAAGTTTTCTTGCGCTTCTTTTAAAGCAGCAGCTCTATCAGCTTTGATTTGAGCAGCGTTTTCTGGTTGCTCTTCGAGTAATTTACCGAATTTATGTTTGATCGTAATTTTTTCAAGACCGTAATCTTGTTTTAAAGCGTAAAGTCTTCCGTTACTTTCGTTTTTCGCAACGTTTTTCACTCTTTCGACTTCTTTTTTCTTCTCACTCTTTAAGAATTTAACAGCTTCTTTGGTTTTGTTGAGTTCGCTGTTATAAGCGGTAATCGCATTCTTATAGGCAACAAATTCAGAAGCAGTTAAATCTTTTCTTAACTTCTTTAAGTGATTGCCGTTTAAAAGCATCGCTTCGGTAATTTGTTTACCGATTCTCATAATTGGGTTTAAAGAAGAAAGAGGATCTTGGAAGATCATACCAATCTTATGGCCTCTAATACGATGGAATTCATCTTCAGAAACCTTGGTTAAATCTTCGCCTTCATACATTATGGAACCAGAAACGATACGACCATTCGCGGCTAAAATACCCATGATGGTCTTACTTGTCACTGATTTACCACTACCAGATTCACCAACGATACAGAGTGTTTCACCTTTATATAAGTCAAAGGAAACACCACGTACAGCTTGAACGTAACCGTTATCGGTGGAGAAGTTAACTCTTAAATCCTTAACGGATAAAACAATTTCTTTATTTTCCATTAGTCTTCTCCTTTCAAGCTTGGGTTGATTGCATCTCTTAATCCGTTACCGAATAAGTTGAATGAAATCATAATCAAAGCGATAACAATCGCTGGGAAAATTAATAAGTAGGAGCTGGTTAATAACTCGCTTTGGTTGTCGGATAAGATAACACCAAGTGATGACATATTCTTTAAGCCTAAGCCTAAGTAAGAAATGGTCGCTTCAGAGAAGATAACACTTGGGATCATTAAGACCGCACCAGTAATAATTGTACCCATGGCGTTTGGTAAGATGTGCTTGACGATGAGTCGAGCGTCACTCGCGCCTAAAGTACGAGAGGCTAAAACGTATTCACGGCCTCTAAATCTATAGAACTGTGTTCTTGTTCTACTAGCAGTACCCATCCATCCGGTTAAGCATAAGGCTAAAGCGAATGTCCAGAAGTTACTACCCATATGGACGATAATTAAGGTCATCACAACAATCCATGGGACACCACCAAGGATTTCCATGAATCTTTCCATGACGATATCAACAGTGCCACCGAAGTAACCACTGATGGAACCCCAAATTAAGCCAAATGTGAAACAGACAGCGAATGTTAAGATGCCAAGTAACAATGATGTTCTTAAACCTTCAAAGACATATTTGAACATATCTCTGCCAGATTTATCGGTACCCATGATGTATTTTGGCATGGATTTATAACCGAGGGCTTTATATTGCCAATATTTCGCTCTGACTGGGAAATAGCCAAATGTGTAACCATCATCGAATTCTGGCGGATCATAAACGATGTCATCTAAAGTGATTGGTTCTGCTAGAGGGCAATGTTCTTCATCAAGGATTGTACATTTGAAGTTGATGGTATCAAGCATATAACCCATGCTCGCATCACCGGAATATTCAAGTGTATCTTGGCCGTTATCACCAATGAATGAAATCCAGCCATTATCTTTATAAGTCATTAAATCGGTAACGAAGAAATTGTAGTTAGTTCTCATACCGAAAGCGGCTTCATATGTGTCGTAAACAAATGAGCAGAAGTAGGCTTTGGAAAGGAACATGTATCTTGTACCGTTACTGCTCCAATATTTGAAGCCCGCACTACTCTTTTGTGATAAACACTTATTCGCATCGGTGAATGACATATCTTCAAAAGCTTGTTTGATGTTGTCATTGATTGATTCTGATTCAAAGGCAATACCACCGATTAAAACGCACTTGTTATCATCGTCTTCCGCTTTCATTCTGACAGCAAAACTACCTTGTTCGAATTCGTTTTTGCCAGTCGCGGTTTTAATAATTTCAGAAACGTTGACTTTTTCTTGTTTCAAAGAATCAATTGCACTACCGATATTGTGTTTTGGAGCGTAATCGATTAATTGCACTTCTTTATTGATAGGCATATCGTGTTCATCTTTTTCCACATAGTTAAAGTAAAGAGCACATTCGCCTAACTCATAGTTATCTGGCTTATCAAATTCTTTTCCTTCAAGAGTATTGACCTTATCCATATCATAAACATCAAAAACTGTGAGATATAAGTTCTCGTTGAAATCTAATGGAGTATCAAACACTTTACTAGCAAATTCAACAATGCCGGTTTTGGATGCTTCATAATAACCAAATTGGACGTAACCACCTTGACCGAAAGTACCATTGGAATCAGTACTTGGGACGGAGTTAACGTATTTTAATTGAGAAATTTTCTTTTTGCTAATCGCAGAACGTTGTGGGAAATGTTCTAATGATGGCCACCAATGTTCGGCTTTTTCTTCATCTGTTTGAGCATCTGGCATTTCAGAAATATCAACAGCAATGTTCTTATATTTTAAAGTGCCATCCCAGAAGCCAGTGCCACTATTGAATAGTTTTGGCGCTAGATAAACTTCATCTGGGTGTGGGTGTCTTGTGTCACTTGTGTCAACTAGTGGGACAACAAAGGACATCAATAAAAGTCCACCGAGGATATAAGTTGCGACGACAGATGATTTATTCTTTCTGAATCTCTTGAGAGAGTCTCTTAAGAATGTGGTTGGTTTGGTTTGGAATTTTTGTTCGTGGACGCTTTCATCGACTTGGGTCAATGTGAAATCATCGTTACTGATTTCTGCGTCATTGATGACTTCCCCTTCATTAGTCGGGGTGTCATTTTCTAATACTTCGAAATCTTTGTCTTCTAACATATTATTTCTTTGCCCCCATTCTAATTCTTGGATCGATGAATCCGTATGATAAGTCGATAAGGATGCCGGCTAATAAACCGATTGTGGTAAAGACCGCCATATCGACAAATAAGACGTTGTAGTCTGGATTTGTTTGATTAACGGCTTGGACGTATAAACGACCAACACCTGGAATGTTATATAAACTTTCTAAGACCATACTGCCACTGAAGAGGAAGATGAAGTCCGCTAAGATGGCAGGTAAGATTGGGACGAACGCGTTTCTTAAAGCGTGTCTCACAATCGCTTGGTTCTTAGTTAAGCCTTTTGTTCTGGCTAATAAAAGATATTCGCTAGACATAACTTCGCAAAGTTCCGCTCTGACGACTCTGGTGTAACCACAGATGGAACCGAAAGCAATGGATAATACTGGGATGAAGTAACCGAGTATTCTTGTACCGATAGCTTGGTCAGGAGTTGGCCAAGAAGTTGGTAACCATTCAATTTGGAATGCGAAGGCATAAATAAGTAAGGAAATGATAACGAAACTTGGGATGGAAATGAAAATCATAACTAAGGTTGAAATTAAATGGTCAACCCATGTATTCTTTTTCAATCCAGCTAAGATACCTAATGCGATACCTAATGGGACAGAAAGAACTGTCGCGATAAGGTTAATAGACATGGTAGCAGGTAAACGTTCAGCGATAATACCAATTGCAGATGAATTTGGCTCGATAACGGTTGATCTACCCCAGTCCCATTGAGTGACGATATTGCCTAACCAAGAGAAGTATTGATCAATGGCTGGTTTAACATAAAAGTGATGCCATTCGCCGTCATACTGGAAAGATTCTAATGGACTGCCTAGTTTTGGATTCAATTCTTTTAAATCAACAAAGTAACCTAAATTAACTTGATCAACATAGAAAGCATATCTAGTGCCTTCATTTGGAGAAACAACGCCTCTTGGTGGGAGCGACTTCATCAAGAAAAAGGTCAATGTCAAAATAATGAATGCTGTGACAAACGCTAGGACAATTCTTTTAAGCGAGTATTTTAGCATACGACATTCTCCTTTCTCCGCTCGATAGACAGCGGTCCCCTAACTATACCACAATAGAGACCATTCTTCAAGAATGGTATTAATACGTGTATAGATTGACTATCAAAATAAGAGAAACAAAAAAAGGTTAGGCATTTAACCTAACCTTATGTTAATTAGTAAACTAATTATTAGAGATCGAACAAGTCGAACACTTGGGTGTAAGCACTTCTATCTGGATCGTAGACTTTTTCCGCTGTGAATTCATCGTACTTGTGGTCGATATCATACACATCTTGATAAGGAACACCATCGATTTCATAATCACTGACGAGGTGGACAGAATAGCCGATTAACTTGTTGTTTTCGACAATGTATCTCATGCCTTGAACGGCTGGCATTGGTGTGCCAAATGGGATACCGTATCTTGTTTCATCGTCTTGATCAGCGGTTTCATTAGCGAATGTGATATCGCAGCAGAAGACGCATTGGCCATCGCCATTAGAACCAAGCTTTTTATTGATGACGTTACTGTAATCAGCAGAGATCGTTTCCGCAAAATCACTTAGTTTGGCGTTTTTGAATGCGTTGGTGAGAATTTCTCTACCGGAGGTGAAGATGTTATCCAAGATTTCATAAACAGGATTAATTCTCACGCCTTCATCCATGAATGATTGAGTTGGAACACGGAGGTAATTATTAAGATTACCTGTGGTGTGATAGATGTAGGTATCAAAGAATCTGTTGGTGTGGAAAATCCACTCATAGTTTGTGTAATCCGCAGAACCGTTTTGTGTTTTGATTTCAGCATCGGTTTCCCAAATGCGGAAGTAGCCATCAGGAAGGCTCATAGTCATTCTTTGGTCGAATCTATCATATCTAATCATTTCGCCGTTCTTGTAGACTCTTTTCTCGTACATTTCGTTATCAACGAGTTGATTGAGGCCTGATTCATCGACGGCGGCTAAAGCAGCAGAAATCTTCGCGGCATCATCTTCATCGCATTCAGCGTTGACGGTAACAGGAACTACAGTCTTTAATTCTGGATTGTTTTTGTCAGAAACTTCAACTTCTGTTTTACCGGCTTTGATGCCTTTTAATAAACCTGTTTCATCGACTGTAACGATGGAAGGATCCTTACTAACGTATTGAAGAGTGCTACCATCGTACTTATATTGTCCGATTGGCGCTAATTGATATTCTTCATTAACAAGGATAGAAGCTAATCTATGGTTGATTAAGATTTCTTTTGGATAATAAGGAACGGTGTTATCGAATTCCTTTGTTTCATCCGCTTCAGGAAGTGTAATTGGTGTTGGACCAGGATTACTACTGCTACTACTTGAACTACTGGATTCCTCAGAGCTACTAGCTTCAGAAGAACTACTAACTTCGGAACTAATGGAAGTTTCAGAGCTAGCTGGTTCAGAAGAACTAGTTTCTGGCAAAGAGGACTTATGGGTATTGCTACCGCATGCCACTAAGCAAGTAATGGCTAATAGTGATGTGAGAAATAGAACTTTATTGTTTCTCATAAACTATTACCTCCTAATCGTCAACCCAAGCGTCTTGGTTTGGAGCGGCGGTCACGTAAGATTCAGTTGGTGTACCGAATTCTTCACTATCTTCCGCTTTAATAGCAAGGCTGTAGGAAACGTCAATCCACCAATACATGCCATAGTTTTCAAGAGTGAATGGATGTTCATTCCATAATGTTGGTTTGCTTTCATCGTCCATCTTGAAGACACGTCTGATTTCACTATTGATTTCGCTAGCTAAATCAGAGGACAAGTTGATTGTACCAATGAGATAGCCTTCTTCGCTTGATTTAGCGAAGTTGACATCGAATCCACCGAAACCATTAACGAAAATTTGAATACGGGTGACATCTAATTTTGCGCTTGGAACGTTGATGAACTTGGTATCGACTTCAAAGCTGAAGTTACCATTGTAGAAATCGTTTCTTGTCGCATTGACGAAGCAAGTTTCAACAATCTTAGCGTTTTCACCTGCATTAACAACACCACCGTGATCGGCGACTGCCCATAAGGCATCGAATGACCACATCTTATTTTGATAAATTAATGGTTTATTTGGTGTTAGTTTGGAAGTATCTGTACCCCAGTTAAGGGTGAATGTGGATGAGTTATCACTCTTTAAGACTTCTAAGAAGTTAAGAGGATTATAGGTATTACCGGAAATAGCACCGAAGCCTAAGTCGAATTTGCCTTTCATCATCCACTCTGTATAAACGTCCATCCAGTTGGTGACAGCTTCTTGTTTAACTTCGAGTTTGATTCTGCCACCAGAGACTCTAGCATCATTGAAGGCATCTTCGAAGTATTTAGCAATTTCTTCACCATATTCTTTGACGTCTGTTTGATACATCCATCTAATATGAATATTGATGACGGTTGGTTTAGAAACGGTACCATATTTGACTGCGCCTTGATCGACTAATTCAGCAACAGCGGCTTTGAAGCAAGCCACCGCTCTATCTCTAGAATAACCATAGGTTGGTTGACCCTTGGCATCATATGTTTGATAAGAAGCAACTGCGTTCTTGTGTGCATCAGAATCGTTATAAGATAAACCGTTTTCTGGATCGTTTAAGTAAGAATCAGCAAAGTAGTTGATGGATGGTTGACTACCACGGTTACCAGCGAATGTTTGTCTATCGATGGAATAGAATAAACCGTTTAAGAAGTTGTCATTGCTCATCCATGGTTTGACGAGATATCTTTCTGAATCTGGGTTGTGCCAGACTTTCTTATTGAGATAATCCCACATATCTTGTGTACAGGAGTTGACATTGAGTTTGAATGTGGAGTCACCTCTTGTTCTATACACGTATGGCTGATTTGCTTCTTGAGAGATGTATTTGGATGGGATACCACAGCTATCTAATTCGCCTTCATTGAAACGGTCATAAATAGCAGATGTGGAAGAAGATGTATCGATATAAATCATCTTCACGCCAGCGATGTTGTATCTGCCTGATTCAGTCCACATATCATTCTTTTTGAAGGTGATGTAGGCTTCTTTGGACCAGGATTCAAGCATCATTGGGCCAACAGAAACGACGAAGTCACAAATCTTGTTCTTATGGGAAGCAGGAACGACATTGTCATTGTTCCAGTAACCATATTTAAGAGCAGCTTCTCTAACTGGTGCAGCGTTATCTTCACTTAAACCGTTACCAATGGCTTGGAAGAAAGCTTCTGGTAATGGGGAATATAAGTTAGAAGAAAGTGTGTACATCGCGGTGAAACTATCGATTGGATTCAAGATAGTTAATTGGATGTATTCACCATTTGTGGTGTCTGTACCAGTACTGACACCTAATTGACCTTTGCTCTTCATGTTATCCCAAGTACTCTTAGCACCAGCGTCAGTTGTTGTTTTGGCTTTGGTGTTATTGAAGTATCTTTGAGCACCGACGATACCATATGTTTGGTCGCCAGCGGCTTCAGTACCACGGGCTAAACCATGGGAACCAGTTAAAAGATAACGATATGAGAATTCATAGTCTTCTAAGGTAATTGGTCTACCATCGAGGGTGAGATCATTACCATCAATACCTTTCCAGGATGTACCTGTATAACGGTATTTGAGTCTATTATCGGTCTTAGCGGTTTTAACATAAATTCTCCATGTGCTATATAAGCCTAATGGGTTAGCCTTTGGATTATCAGCAGAGAAGATTTCTGTTTCACCAGTGATTTTACCAGTGGCGTCTTTATCTAAAACGACTGGGACTGGTCTAGTGAATGGTTTATCGACACCATTAACTTTAATTGTGTCTTTCGCTAAATTTGGATACCATTCGTAGGCAGTTTTTGTGGAGGTAAGTCTTGTACCCCAATAGGATTGGGTGATGTAACCTTCTAAGTCAGAAACTTGGCTACCTGTATCTTGTCTAGCATTGATATTTGTTGGGTTTGAAGACATCGCAGTGTGTAAATATCTCTTATGGGCTGCGACGGTTTCTTTTTCTAAATCACCATCAAGTGAACCTTCTGAAAGTAAACCGAAGCCATAACCTGTGATGTATTCAGTGGTTGGTAATTTAACACGTGGATTGTATTTAACGAAACCACCATTTTCGAATAAGGTGATACCTGTTAAATGGTTATCCATCGCATATTTTTCTAATTGACCGAGGATTTCGGTTCTCTTATTGACGGCTTCAGCACCGGCTAAGGAAGCGAAGTTATAACCACCTGTAGCTGGACTTGCATCAATAACTTCTAAGTTGATGAATGCTCTCTTGTTAGAAGTTTTTTCTAAAACAGTAATTCTAGCGTTACCAACAGCAAGAGCGGTGACAAGGCCATCATCACTGATAGCGATGACACCAGAGGCTGGAGAAGCGGTGTAAGTATAATTTCTTGCTTCACCATTACCACCAGTTGCATTGATGACGATGCTGGCTTGTTCATCTTTATTTAAGAAGTTACGGCCATTGCTTAAGCTAGCGGTGAAACTGAACGGCACATCTTGGCTGGCGCTACTTGAGGAGCTACTGCCTTGTTGGCTACTGCTTTGTGATTCACCGCCTTGGCTTGAACTATCGCCTTGGCTATCAACTATGCTGCTACTACCACCAGCTGGTTGGCTACTACTGGTAGGATTGCTATCGTCACCATTACCACCACAGCCAGCGAGGACACCGAGGGTTAATAAACCAGCGGCGAGTAATACGAATGAATATTTCTTTTTCATAGATTATCTAGCTCCTTTTCTCTTTTTAGAGAGGATATATGCAACAGAACCTAAGGCAATGATGCTTGGGATAGCAATTGCTAAACCAATCAATAAGCCGTTATTGCTGTTGAATGGTTGAGATGTGGATGATGTACCAGGATTGGTTGGTGGGACATATGTTGCTGGGAAGCCATTGAGTAAGAGCTTACCTTCAACATTAATTGTTCTACCAAGTTTATCGGTAATATTGAGCACACCATTTTCATAGGTGAAGTTCATTTGAATGGTGATGCCTTCACCTTGGATGGTTGTGACACCTGCTAAGAGGTTATCGAAGTCTTTCGCTTTGACTAAGCAGCCAGATTCTCCTCTAGCGAAGTCAACGGCACCGATGAATAATTTTGGATTGCTGGCGCTGGAGCTTTCAGCAATGGATTCTTTGACGAATTCAGCGGTCATATCAATGTAATATAACTTGTGTTCATCGTCGTAGAAGACTTCATCGATACGGTTATAACCAACTGTTGCGTATGAGAGTTTTTGTTCATCGAAGAAAATTCTCACGCGTTCCACACCATTATCATCTCTATATTGTGTAAGAGTTTTGACAACTGGTGCTTCATTATCAATATGGACGGTATAGGATTTATCAACCCATGTACCTGTACCGGATAATAAGTAGTTGAATTTTAATTCGTATTCACCACTTTCGAACGCTTTGCCTGTATTTTCGTCATAGAGAGGAACAATAGCGCTCGCTCTATGTGCGACATAACCAGCGGATAAGTAGTTAGCGTCGACGTGGGATTTGTATAATGACCATTTACCTAATGTGTCACCGAAGAGCATATCTTCGAGGGCGGATTGGAAGACAACCTTACCAGTTTCTTTATTTGTTAATGAGAAATAGTTATCAATAACTGATCTCAAAACAAATTGTTGAATGATCATGGTGTTGGAAGTTTTTGAACTACCGACGTAAATGTCATTACCTGGATTTGCGGTATATTCTTCAGTTAATGGGTCAGTACCGACTTTGAAGAAACCGGATAATTTATCAAAGGCAGAATCATTACTTAAAATGCTATCTTTATTGATTAATTGTGGTCTTTCAACATAACCGGCAACGATCATTGATTCAAAGTTAACGTTATCTTTACCAATTAAGGATTTAGCGATGTCGTTAACTAAATCTGATGGATAAACTCTTGTTGGATCTTTTTCAAAGCTGAATGGTTCAACGACTGGGGCTGTAGCATAGCTTGCTTCAGGATTCTTATCTGTACCAGAATAGAAACCTAAGTAAGGAATGTTGAGGTCTGGCTTGCCATCTTTGCTTGTTAATGTAACAAAGCCTTCAATCATACAGCCATATTCATAATTATCGAGGATAGCGGCTTTGGCTTCTTCGCTTAATGAATATGTGTCGAGGGTGATTGTATTTTTACCTGGTTCAACTGTGATAGCGTTTTGGCTCACTTCTGCAACAAGGACATCCATTGTGGATTGAGCATTGAAGGATGGAAGTGGTTGCCAATCAACACCATCTTGAGAAGCATTGTAGTAGTAACCTTGCTTGATGGTTGCTTTATGAGTTGGAGTACCACCAGCTTGTTGGTCTGCATAATAATCTTCCGCAGTGGCGTAATAGAGAATGTCTTTAGACACTTTGTAAGCATCTTTATAGGCATATGAACCGGAAGCAACTGCCATTTGTTTGATGTCAACATCGAAGAAGCTGACACCAGAGAACATTTCAATGTTATCGATTTCACCTTTGAAGTTGTAATCTTTAGTGACAACATTGTTTGGTGTTGCAATGGCTGGTCTTAAGACGGTGAATTTGACGTCATAAGATCTGTTTTCGTTACTTTCGTTATGGGCGAGGAATGATAATTTGATGTCGCCCTTAGCGATATCCGCATTGTTTCTTAAGCGGATTTTGGCTTTTCCTAAACCGACTTGGTTGTTATCTTTGTCTAAATCGTAACCTTCGAGATAAACATCGGTATTAAGAGCACCATCTAAGTCAACCATACCAGCACCTTGGATTCTTGGTGATGTCCATGATTTGACATTAGTTTCTGGATTTTCAACGGCATCGTGCATTGGATCCGCAGTTGACATGAGTCTCATATTAACTGTGCTTCTGTATGTAGCGATATCGTTTAATTGTTCTTCAGTAACTGCTGTGCCATTGGCTTTAGCATCGTGATAGATTGGACCAGCAACTTCAGATGTGAGAAGAGCTTGGCAGCCCGCATAGTTAGGAGCGGACATTGATGTACCACTTAAATATTGATAACACTTATATTTGTATTCCGCAGACTCTCTTTCTTCTTTTGTTAAGTTAGTCATTGCGTGTTCTGGGACAGCACCTTTAATGTTGTCACCAGGTGCAGTAATTTCTGGTTTGAGGTCCAAATCAAATTTAGCACCATCGGATGAGAAGTTACTGACTGTGTATTTATTTGGGTTGTCACTAACTTGTTTGTTAATGAGGCCAAATGAGCCTTCAGCTTGTGTTTCAAAGAATGGCTTGTCTTGGTATAAAACAAGAGCACATGGCATTGTTGGATTGAAGCCATCACCGAAACTACAACGGAAGTTGAAGCTGGAAGCGGTTGGGTCATTGTTAATAATGACTAAGGCTTTTGCACCTTTACCAACGGCCACGGCATATTTATCAGCGAATGATGTACTACCACGGTTAACAACGGCGATCTTATCACTGACGTTTTTACCGGTGTAATCAGCACTTGTGCCGAAACCTGGAATATAAACCCATTCTAATGGTTCACCAGTATAGAGATCTTTAATACGGAATTCTCTATTGTAATCATCATCGAAGCCTTCTCTGTTAACGATTTGGTCTTCAAAGGCAATGATTTTGCTCACGCCACCTTGATCCATTTGGAAAGCGTTTTCATAGAAGATTTGTGTTGGGTGACCAGAAGCAATGGTCATACTGGCATCGTTATTGGCATAACTGGACAAGATACCTGTTTCAACAGATTCAAGACCCCAGTTAGCATAAGCACCAGTGGATGAGTAGGATGTCTTACCAGCATTACCAGCAGAAATGGATGTTAAGATACCAGACTTGTTTAATCTTGTTAATGTTCTTAAAGTGATTGAATCGCCATCGAAGTCATCAAGGTCACTACCTAATGACATGTTGATGCCATCGACTTTCAAGGTAATGCAGTCTTCAAGAGCGGATAAGATAACGGTGTCATAAGCACCAGAGTGAGTGGAGAAGCCAAGCTTTTCACCCATACCCTTAGCATCGTATTCGGTAAAGACCTTCATTAACGCTAATTGAGCTTTTGGAGCGATACCTTTGTATTCAGGAGCGTTAGCAGCAGTAATAGAAGAAACGTGGCTACCATGATATGAAAGTTCACTGTGAACGTCATATTTTGGAGTACCGGTTTTACCATAGAGCTTGCTTAAGCCGCCGTAGTCGAAGTAGAAAGGAACCTTACTATTTAAATACCTGGAACCTTCTTCACCAGCTTTGGCGATTGGTTTAGCAGCCGCGGCGTTTAAACCGACGACTTTGTTGATGCTTGAGAATGTATATCTCACACCAACATCACTTGGAAGTTCGTCATAAACTTCATGGTGCCATTCTGGATAGGTGACGCCATCGATTTTGACCTTACCTCTGAAGTGAAACTCGTTATCGAGAATTGCAACAATTGTACCTTCGCCATCATTCGTGTTCTCAGGTTTATGCATTGTTGCGGCGGAAATGTTATCGTTTTCGCCTAATGTTGCTTGACTGCCACTACCGCCGTCTAAAGCAACTGCACCATCATCGTTATAGTTACGAACCCAGTGAATTCTATCAACTGTGACACTAGCGACACCTGGAACTTTTCTAATAGCTTCAATGTCGTTGCTGTTCGCTTCAATAACGAAGGCATTGTTTAACTGACTATAACGTTGAGTAAGTCTGACATTATCTGTCGCATACTGTTTGATGTTATCGTAAACAATGTTTTGGGTGTTTCTGACACCTTCTTTACTAAGGGTGTCTAACTTACGATTAACTTCAACGATGATTCTGGCGTCTCTCTCAGGTTGTTCCTTAAGAGAAGAAGCGACCACGCAACCAGCAGTGATTGCCGCGGCGACTGTGACGCCTAGAACTAATCTCAGTTTTTTCATAGTCTACCTCCTTCTTGTGTGCGTACACAAAAATAAATGTTATGCCATATATCATATATGAGCGCGCTACTCGTGTAAAGTACAATGTGTTTTATTTTTTTACCAAATTCCGTAATCTGTTCATATTTTTGTGTTTGAGAAAACACCAAAAATCGTCACTAAAAAATGCAGTTTTCAAAATTCAATTTCCACTGCATATTTTGAGTCAATTTTGAAAATATTATTTTATTCAATAAAATAAAAATTGATTAAGCAGGTAAAGAATTGTGATAGATTATTTCAAGCACCAAAACGGCAATTAACATGAGTAATCCAGCGAAGATCATTGTCACAAAATTATAGGATGCATCTGACCTTTTTTCAGCCTTCATAGCCTTGTAATCAACGAGGTTTCCATCACGTCTTGGATCCTTGGCAAAAATGGAACTTGCGAGCTGTTTAAAACCAAAAACAATGGTATCAAAAGCCCCTAAATGGCTAACCCACATTAGTAGTCCAACAAACAAAACTGAAACAGCGGCAATTGACGCCCCATTAACGGCATCGAAAAGAGATTTATCTCTTAAAAAGAACAATAAACAAAAGATAGTAGCGCCTATTACTAGGGCAATTACAAATGTAATTAGATTTGTTTTCCAATATTTTCTTATTTGTTTGAACGCTTTGCTCATAACCTATTAATATTATCTTTAATTAAATAAATATATCTAATAGAAGATTAGTATTATTATACGCAAATAAAATAAAAGGCGATACCTCTTTCGAGATATCACCTTAAATTTGTTAACTATTTCTAGTTACTGATTTTATTCAGCAGCGTAGACGATGACTTTATAGTAACCAGCGTAGTTACCAGAAGCATCTTCATAGAGGAGGATTTCAGCTTTGTAACCATCGGCATTTGTATATGTACCGATATAGTAGTTACCAGCTTCATCTTCAACGTAGTGAGATTCAACCAAGGAGAATTCTAATGGTAAGCAATCCGCTAAGGTCTTACCAATGTTGAGTTCCATAATGGTCTTACCTTCATCGTAAAGGTTGTACTTAGTTGTCCAGTTGAATTCACCATAGCCTTCATATTTGCCTTCTTCAACTGTCTTCATGCTGGCGGACATAACGAGACCGACAAGAGCAGCATAGAGATCAATATCTTGTTCGAAGACAAAGAGTTTGATGAATAAGACTGGTCTATCACCATAATGGGTTGAATATTTCACATAGATACCGAGATTATCAGAGAAGATTAATTGGACAGATTCATCTGTATCTGTCACGTTGGATAAAATTCTCATATCAAGGGTTTGATCATCTAATAAGCTTTGGATTAAAGCATCAGTGACACCCTTAATTGTTTCTGTAGCACCTAAATCACGGTAGTTAGCATAGCTATAGAATTGTGAGCCACTTTCCCAAGTTAACTTATAACCTAAGCCTTCTAAGACCGCTAAAGCAGCATCAGCAGTGGCTGATTCGGCTGGGAGATGGTATTCGTAAATGGCGATTTGTGCTCTACCATTGAAGGCATAGAGTTCGACTTTATAGCCTTCGCAAGAGTAAACTGCACGTCTACCTTCACCACCAGTACTCATTGTGACTGTTTCAACTGGAATATCGCATTTGAAACCAAATGTTGTATCAGCATCAAGGATATCGGTGTAAATCTTGATGATTTCATCCAATGTACCTTCGTGTTGTTTTTGAGTCCAGATGTATGGACCTTCTAAGCCTTCACCTGCTTCGGCATTGAATGAATCTGGATCTAAACCAAACATTTCAATGACTGGTAAGTAGTAGGAAGGAACACTGACATAGTCCATAGCTTCAACTTGTAATGTGTATTTAGAAGATGAACTATTATAAATGCCATATAAGTAGACTTTAGCGCCTAATGACTCACTGACATATTGTTCGCGAACAAATGTGTAGTTACCAGATGTTTGAGTGCTTGATCTTGCGCCTTTTAAGACAAAGCCTTCTTTGCCGTTAAGCATTGGACCATATGTATCAAGGATAGCGTTAATATTTGCTTCTGTTGTAGCGGATGTGTCAACTGTGACATCACCTGTAGCATAGATAAATTCATCATCATCTTCTTCGAATGCATAGCCACCACCTTGGATATTCAAGAGAGCAGCAATGTTATTTAAGTACGCTCTTGCAACACGTGGAGCATCGAAGATTACTGTGAAGATACTTAATTTTTTATCAAAGACAAGACCCATTCTGAGTTCAAAGTTGCTGGCCATAGCATCTTTGGTAAGGCCTTCTCTACTAGAATCTGAAACATCCCAATCGCTGGAAGCTTCTAAAGCCGCGATGTACGCGTTAGCGTAAGCTTCATCAACACCATAAGCGGAAACTGTGATGATTCTGTCTTGTGAATAGTAAGAATCGATATATTCTTGTTTTGCTTCTAATTTGAGGAACATAGCAGGTGCTGGTAAATCTGGAATATCAACATCTGTTCTGCATTTTGCTTGAATCTTAGCTTCGAAACCACTGTCGGCCCATGAATATAAGAAGCCGTCTTCGATTTCGAAATAGAAGACACCACTTGTTTCGAATGTGCCTTTATCTGGATCAACAGCACCGAATCTCGCTCTTAAGCGATAGGTGTTGCCACCTTCTTCGACTTCTTTATCCATGATATAGAATGGATTTTCTGTCTTAGAGGCTTGTTGAATGGCCACGAAACCAGCATTCTTTAAGATTGTGTAAATTGTTCTGAATGGGAACGCAATACTTGTTGGTTCTTCAAGTTCACCACCGATAGCGTAAACAACTTTATCGCTGGCGGAAACTTTCCACTCTAATTCACCAACGTTTTGATCTGGACCATAGAAGAATGGGAGAACATAACCGTGGAGATTGTCGCTGAACATCTTGGCTTGTGATTCTGTCCAAGCGGTTGGTTTAACAAATGTAACGTTAATTTTGAATGAATCACTCTTACCTTGGTAAGTAACAGTGACATCTTTTTCACCTTCGCTTGAGAAATCGACATCGCCAATTTCAAAGCCTTCTGTAATGGTTTGGGATGAACCATCACTGTAATTAGCGGTTACGACCATACCGGCTAAATCGAGTTGCTCATCGTTAGTTGTGTATTCAGTCTTTGTTGGAGCGGTGACGCTGATGCTTGTCACGACAGCGCTAACGCTAATAGCAAAGTCGGCACTGAATGTTTCATAAGTAACGACAACTGTTTGTGAGCCATGTGTTTCCAAAATCGCACCATTGGCAGGATTTGTTGTGTAGTTAGTAACATTAACAGATGAACCATCACTGTAGTTTGCTTTAACTACTAAGCCTGTTAAATTAAGAGCGTCACCGAATAAGTAAGTTTTTTTCACATTGCTAGAATCTAATGTGATACCGGTAACGGTTGGAGCAACAGAGCTACTGGATGAGCTAGAACTACTAGCTTCACTGGAACTGCTCGCTTGACTTGAACTGCTAGCCTCGCTAGATGAACTGGCTGGGCTGGAGGAAGGTCTATCTTCGCTTGATGATGGCGCGACACTAGAACTTGAGCCTTCGTCTGAGCTACTAGAGGAGTCATCAACAACTGAAGAGGTGTCTGGAGCAGAAGATTGATCAACAGCACTACTTGAACTCTTAGCGGTGTTGCTGCCACAGGCAACTAACACGGATGAGAGGATGAGTAATGTCAGTAATTTCTTAACTTTCATAAAATACCTCCATTAAAAAATTGCCATTATTTTACACACGCGAAAGCGGAATTGTAAAGCAATATTTGTGCATATGCGCACTGATATGGGCATTAAATAAAGGAAAATGAAAACACTTATCTTAAGATAATTACTTGTTTGAATAAATAACTATATCTTTGCTAGCGCTACTAATAACATTATTTTTAAATTGTCACAATTTTATTAATAAAACATCTATACATTTTCTAAGAAAAGCGGATAATAGCGTTTGTGTCATTATGATCCCAACAATTATTATCTCCATTATTACATTCATCAGTATCACTGCTTCCATCTTGTTCTTCCCACAAATAAAAATTGGAAAGATTAAAATTGGAACTTATTGGATTATCGCCTTAGTTGGTGCTGTTTTACTTTTAGCCTTTTCTTTAGCACCTATTCAAGAAGTTTGGTCAGAGCTAACCAATAGCACTTCCGTTAATCCGATTAAGATTATTGTGCTTTTCTTTTCAATGACAGTCCTATCAATCTTTCTTGATGAGGTTGGTTTATTTAGATTTCTCGCTAACATCGCTGCTAAAAGAGCAAAGAATAATCAATACACGCTCTTCACAATTTTGTATTTTTTAACAGCAGCATTAACGATATTCACATCAAACGATATTGTGATTTTAACATTCACTCCATTTATATGTTTTTTCTGCAAAAATGCAAAGATCAATCCAATTCCTTATCTAGTTTCTGAATTTGCCGCTGCCAATACATGGTCACTACTATTCATCATTGGTAATCCAACTAATATTTATCTCGCTACTTCGGCTGGAATATCTTTCTTTGATTATTTCAAAGTGATGGCCATCCCAACTATAGTTGCGGGCATTGTTGAATATGGATTACTATTTGTCATCTTTAGAAATAAATTAAAAACGCATATTGAACAAGCACACGAAGATTATCACATCGAAAATATCCCTGCATTAGTGATTGGATTATTGCATTTAGTTGTATGCCTAGTGTTCTTGGTTATCTCCAGTTATATTAACGCTGAAATGTGGCTCATATCTTTGATATGTGCATCATCATTATTGGTGATTTCCATCATTATGTGTTTAGTTACTAGAAAGAATTGGAATTATGTAACTGGCTCGCTTAAAAAGTTACCTTATCAATTAATTCCGTTCTTCTTATCAATGTTTGTAATTGTGGTCGCTCTTAATCATCAAGGTATTTCCACTAAAATTGCTGAGTTTTTGGGCGACCAAAATACAGTTTGGACATATGGTATTTCTTCATTCTTCGCTAGTAACTTAATTAATAACATCCCAATGAGTATTTTGTTCTCTAATCTCATTACAAATCTCACCGGAAATGCACACACGGGTGCTTTATATGCCTCAATTGTTGGTAGCAATATTGGTGCATTCTTAACCCCTACTGGCGCTTTAGCGGGTATTATGTTTACTAACTTAGTTAATGAACACGATACAAAGTATTCTTTCTTAGATTTTATAAAAAATGGGGCGATTATTTCATTGCCTATAATCGCCACCACTTTGTTAATGCTTAATTTAACTCTAATGTTATTTAGATAATTTGCTTCTAATTTCTTCGTATTCTGCGATAGAAATTTCACCGGATGCAAATCTTTCTTCAGCTCTTCTAAGTTCTTCTTCAGCGTTTGCTGGATCAACATTCATCGCTGGAGCTTGTTCATATTCATGAGGTTGTTGTTGAACTTGTGGTTGAGGTTGTGCGTTATCATCCTTCTTCAAAGGTTTAAAGATAGCGGAATAGATAATGCATAGCACTGTTGCAATCAATAGCATGTCTGTAGCAGCAAATTCAATAATTCTTTGTGGAGTCATGCTTTGGAAGTATGATGGATTAAAAATATAAACGATGAAATAACTTAACCATTGGAAGAGAGTGTAGAGGAAAATCGGAACAATCAAGGCTTTATGGGAATTGACGCGGAAAGCAAGGGAACCAAAGCCGATTGCTAAACCAAGTGTAAGTATCAATTGAATAAGCACTTGTTGAGCAGATTTTTCGCTTATGTATCCAATAATGATTTTTAGTGTTTCGACTTGAGAAAGAACGTACAAAACAACAAACATCATTAATAAACCGCCAATAATATATGGCAAGGGTGATTTTCTTTTCATAACAATATATTCTCCAATTTCCTAAATAGTATAACTAGACGGGCATTGGTGTCAACATTGTTAAAAGGGATGGATTTCACAAAAAAACGGCTTTTAAGCCGTTATTTTTTTGTAAGTAAATAATTAACCCCTACTATCGTAACGGAGGCGTGAAACACCATCTTGTATTTCGTAAATTGTGAATGATGGTTCGCTTTTTGATTCATCATCACCACCATGGAATCTTTCAGTATTAGCGATTTGCATGAGCATGTTTTGACCATAATCGAAAGCATCTCTCGCGGTTTTGAACATCTCATCGATTTCCTCAATACGGCCATTTGGATAGCACATATGTAATTTAAAGTATGAAGCCATAATAATCTCCTAGTTTTATGTTTTCATTGTATACAATTTCCTAAACCCTGTCTTTATTTATTTATAAAAATGCCAATCAATTTCTTGACTGACATTCTTTGTTTTAGTGATTTATGAATTAGTACAACTGTTGACCGCATTTATTGCAGAACTTTGCACCGTCATCATTAATTGTGCCGCAGTGTGGGCAGACTCTTGTAAGAGGAGCACCACATTTTGCGCAGAATTGTGCGTTAGCAGGATTAACGTGTCCACATTTACTGCAGGTATTAGCAGTAACACCTTCGATTGTTTGATTATCACTATCGCTTTTTACTTCTTTAACGACTTTGCCAACTGCTCTAGCCACACTATCGCTTGTGCCATCGATCATATAGTTTGTGAAATCTTTAGCAACTGGAGCGGTTTGTGTTGCGACGAACTCGCCCATCTTTCTATGGTATCCAAGACTTAAGCAGACGATTCCGCCGAAGATGATTGGCGCACCGATGAAGCATAGGAAGAATAATTGCGGCATTTCATGGTTGCCCATCGACATGAAGAAACTTCCAATTCCGGCGCCCATACAGATGATACCGATTGGCAAGAGGATCCAGCCGATGACCCTTAAGACTTTAACCGTGCCTGAGTATCTGTTTTCATATTCTTTGTTATCCATTGCACGTACCTCCTAAATGATGTAATTACTTATTATTTTTCTTCTTTTTTGTCGCTTGCTTTGCTAACGACTTTTTGGCCGAAATAACCGAGGAGTAATGATTTGAGATCAATACCTAAGGTTTTATTTAAGCCAGCGAAGATTTGATCGCCGTGTTGTTGAATTTCTTCAACGAGTTTGGCTTCATTGCCACTACCGTACATTGTGATACCATCAATTTGTGATAAGGCAGCAGCGATTGGTTCACTGTAGGCTCTCACTGTTTCTGGCAAGACATTGCTTTCGAGAATGAGTTTCAATGTTGCCGCATCGTTATAGGATTTCATAGCATCGGCTTTGGCCTTGATGGCATCAGCTTCTGCTTGACCTTTGGCTTCGATACCTTTGGCTTCTGCTAAAGCAGCTTCCTTGTTGGCATCGGCTTCAATTCTCACGGCTGTAGCAGCTTGTTCACGAGCATTCTTTTCGGCTTCAGCAGCAACTTTCTTAATTTCTGCTTTTCTTTGAGCTTCAATTAAATCAGCTTCAGCAGCAGCTTTTCTCTTGAAGAGTTCGGCTTCAGCGGCTTTTTCTGTCGCATATTTTTCAGCATCGGCTTTTTTGTTGATGGTGGCCGCTAATTTCTTTTCGGCTAATTCAACTTCTTTGTTACCAAGTTCGACTTCTCTTTCTCTCTTAGAAATTTCAGCATTGGTTGTCGCAACGTTGATTTCTTCTTGTCTCTTTTGTTCTTGGATCTTATACGCTGCATCGGCATCCGCTTTTGCGGTATCTGTTTGAATCTTTAAGGCCGCTTCTTTTAAGGCGTATTCAGTATTCTTTTGAACGATAACTGTCTTGGAGTTGACTTCTGCTTCATTAGCATCTTGTGCGGCTTTTGCTTTAGCAATGCTGACATCTCTTTCAGCATTCGCTTTAGCGATCGCAGCTTCTTTGCTAATTTGAGAAATGTTATCAATACCTAAATTTTTAATGACTTCGTTATCATCGGAGAAGTTTTGAATGTTGAAGTTAACTAATTCAAGACCGAGTTTTTCCATGTCTGGAATAACGTTTTCTTTAACGGCTTCCGCGACACCTTTTCTATCTTGAACGAGTTGTCTAATACCAACTGTACCGATGATTTCACGCATATTACCTTCAAGGACTTGTTTGACTTGTTCAATTAAGTCGCCCTCTTTCATACCTAAGATGGTTTCGAACGCTCTTTCCAATAGAGAAGGATTACTAGAAATTTTGAGGTTCGCCACACCATCGACCATGATGTTAATGAATTCATTTGTTGGAATGGATTCACGTGTTTTGATGTCAACTTGGAAAGCTTTTAATGATAATTTGTCTTTTCTTTGTAAGAATGGCAATCTCCAACCAGCTTTTCCTCTTAAGATTTTTCTTTTGCCAAGACCAGAGATCATAATGGCTTCATCTGGACCGGCTTTTGTGTAAGAGCAGAGTATGAAGGCTACTAATAAGACGACCGCCAAGATACCAAGACTTACCCATAATACAACTAACATAATTCTTACCTCCCTTTCTTATTGGGCTCGATAGCCCTAGTAGAATGAATGTTACTTTTGTCCTAAATTGGCTAAAATTGTGAGGACATTTTTTTCTGAGTCCCAAGATGTTTCGAACTGCACCGGGGACTTTGATAAGGTGATTTTGAGAACTTCTCCAATCTGTTTCATTAATGACGTGGATGAGATTCTCGCAAAACTTTTGTGTCTTTCCAGCTTCAATAGACAACTTTCGTCTAAATCGCCGGATTCCACGACTGCTTTGCTAAGTGGCTGAATCACAATATTGTTATCATCATCAAGACCAACTTGCACTCTGTGAGCATCCTCGAATGGATACATAGCCGTGGTGTTTAATGTGATGTTGTTTGAATAAAGTGAAGCAACGCCGTTTTTGGCTTTTACATTAAACCATTTAATCATCAGTTTTTTCTCCTTTCGAAAATATAATACATTTTTATACATAACTATACAACAAAAATCGGAAAAATCGTATTTGTGTATGTTTCATACGCGCATATTAATCATTATATATTTAATATATGTGTCATATTCTGGCTATTTTCACATTTATGTATTTTGATGTATTTATCAACAAAAAAGCCCCATATTAGGGGCGAATATTATTAGAATGAATCTAATTATTTTTGACTTGAATACTTCGCAAGAATGCAACTATCGATGTGTTCGGTGTGACGGCCTCTAAATAAATCTTGAGCCTCACCTGGAGTTCTCGCAAAAATTCTTTCGTAGCGGCGTTGCCCTTTATACATATAGGCAATGACATATTCGTTTTCGTTCATATTATTTCCTTCTTTGTTATTAATATTATATATTTTGTTCCTCGTTAGAAGGAGTATTCTCGACTTGTTGTTGTTCTTTTTTAATTCTACGAATGCCAAGAATGCACTTAACAAAGAATATTAGATTAATAATTATGGCAATTACTGCACTTACCATAAATGGCGCTGAATTAACATTTACGAACATGGTTTCCGCATACATGCTCATAAATAAGGCGAATAGACCAGCAAACGATGAAATTAGAGTCATGGTAGCCTCTAGAACATCACCGAAATTACTAGCCCTTTCATAATCATCTTTCTTTTTCTTGGCCTTAACGGATTTGACAATCGGTTTGATGATCTTATAAAGCAAATAGGCAAAATAGATTAAAAGCAAGACAACAATTGAGATTGATTGACCTGTGAAAGTATAGACGTTATAGACTGCAGAAAGAGAGTCAATCGCGTTCGCTAACAAGATGGTTATTGGTAATAATAGACCGTTTATTAATAGATACCATAGCGTGAACACATAGCTCCATTTATTGCTCTTATTACGATATTCAAACAATTCCATCAAAGACATATAAATTAGAGACGTGAGATAAAGAACAATCGTGAATATTGATAAAGCAGATTGAAATTGGCTGAAGTTATAGATTTCTCTAACTAAAAAGAAAAGATTTAAAACTAACGCAATAAAAATGGAATATGATACTTAGCAAAAAACTCTTTGATTTTTTTCATAATAATAAGCCTCGGTGACCTCCTCCCCCGCTTATAGAAGATGGGGGCTTCCCACTCAAGAACTCTAATGAATTCAGTATAAATGGGCTATCCCCGAGAGTCCCTCGGTTAAGGATTTTTTATTAACAAGATATCCAACTTGTTTAGATTACTTTTAATTAGAAGGATTAAGGATCATTCTTATTCCTTCTTTTTTGATGTTAATCGCTGCATTATA
>CADCCA010000004.1 GCA_902799855.1 uncultured Erysipelotrichaceae bacterium
CCCCAATCCCCAATCCCCAATCCCCAATAAAATTAAAATAAATAAATAAAATTAAAATAAATAAATAAAATTAAAAAAAATAAATAAAATTAAAAAAAATAAATAAAATAAAAAATAAATAAAATTAAAAAAATAATAATTGATAAATAACAAAAATATAAAATAAAAAAAATAAATAAATATAGAAAAATTTTTGATTGCCATAAATTAAATTGTTTTATAAATTTAATATTAATTAATTTTCTTTTTTCGGATATCTAAATTTTTTATAAACATTTTAACATTTGACTAATCCAAATTTTTGATTTACATCATCAATTTCCGTTATTTTGTCCATGTAAAAAATAATTAAATTTTTATTTATATATTTCGATTAATATCAATAATAAAAAATTGATTTAAACATTTGAATATAAGTTTGTTCCCGCATAAAGATGAGTCATGTTATTAATTTTTAAATATAAATAACGGACTTTATAGCAGGAGAGGTCTTTTGAACATATATTATTTTTGGTTACAGAGGAGGAATGTCGGTATAAGTCATTTTGTGGTTCTTTATGAGAAACTATTATCTACTAGGTTAATAGAATTGTCTTTAATTGAAATAGAATTTTTTTTTATGGATCATATTCGATTAAGTTCGCATATTTATTTATTACTTCTACATATTTGCTTTCTTTGAATAAAGCTTAGGCCTTTCATTTTGCTGAATTTATTTCTCAAAATGCTGTTTCGATTTTGTTAATATTTCATCTACTATTCCTTATTATTCATAGAATAATTTTCATATGTCTGATTTTGAGTTATTAGAAGTGCAAGAGGGAAAAAATACTGAGTGGTAAGGGTATATTAGATGGAGTAGCAGTAAGTCCTGTTTAAGTTCCTGTTGCACCTTAACCTAATAAATTAATATCGATGGCTCCGGCTGCATTATATAATTCGTATGTATTTTTTTCCAATGTTTGAGCTGTTGCTATTGATTGAATTTGACCAAAATCTTGAGCATTTGCATTTGTATAAAAAAATTATAAGGCTTCAGTAATTGAAATAATTTGACCTAATACAGAAGGTAAACCATATACTTCAACCTGATTCCAATTAGTTTCAGCGCCCATAGAAAATAAGGCAATTAAATTGATTAATAAAACTAAAACCGCTGTTACTAAAGAAGAAATACGGATTTTGTATAACAAAGAATATTTGATTCTAATAACATCAGTTTTGTTAAGATGACTATTCTTAATAGTTAAAGATGGCGAAAGGAACGCTAAATTGCTATTGTTGTTTTTCTTCATGCGATTATTATAGCAAAAATAAAAGAGACTTTGTGAAAAAGTCTCGATTATATTTTATTTTTTTGATTATTTATTCTTTTTTGCTGGTTCTTTCTTTTCGGCTTTTGGAGCTGGAGCATTTTGTGCTTCTAAAAGTTCAGCAATGCGTTTGAGATAATCAATTTCTTTTGGTTCTGGTTCTTTTTCTTCTTCAGGAACTGGTCTTTCTTCTGGATGTTTTTGCCAGTAAGCTTCTTGTGCTTTCGCTTTGAGTTCGTCTCTCTTTCTTGCCATGGAGTTACTGACCTTAACGATAATGAATAAGACGATAGCGATAATAATGAAGCTGATAACTGCTGTAATTAAAGCACCCCAGTTTAAGACTGGTGCGGTGGAGAAAATGTACTTGCCACCATATTTGGTGTAAATACCATTAATAGTTGCAGCGCCATATGTGTTGCATAAATCAAGGTATTCAGCCATTGATAATTGCATTTTGGCTTCTGCAATTGTTGATTGAACAGCTTTCAATGCACTGGTTGCTGTTGGAGTATCGATTCTTGTAACGAAGCCAGCTAAGCCACCAGGGAGTGCGGCTGTACACAAACTTAACAAAATGTTGACAAGAGCGTTGACGATTGCACTGAACGCGCCGCCAATAACTACGCCAACGGCAAGCATTAAAGCATTACCACGATTAATAAATTCTTTAAATTCGGCCCATAAGCCAAGGCCTTTTTTCTTTTTTGCCATATTATGTATTTCCTTTCGAAACTACATTTATCGTAAAACATTTATTTTTAAAAAACAATTATCTAACATTCATAAGAATAATTTTGTAGACTAATAGTGATAGGTAGGAAATAAAAATGAGCAAATTAATTTACTTAGGTCATTCTTCTTTTTTGATTAAATCTAATAATTATTCTCTAGTGGTGGATCCTTACCAAAACGGTAGTGTTCCTAATTTAAGATTTCCAAAAATCGAAGAAGTAGATAAAGTTATTTGCTCTCATGAACATAGTGACCATAACGCTAGAGAAATGGTCAAAATAAAGGCAAATCCAAGAGAAGTTATAGTCACTTCTATTAGAGTACCTCATGACCATGAAAACGGCGCTAAACGCGGATTTAACAATGTTAATATCTTTGATGTTGATGGCTTTAAAGTGGTGCATTTAGGCGACACGGGATGTGTTTTGGATGAGAAAACATTAGAACCAATCAAAAACTGCGATGTCTTATTAGCCCCAATCAATGGCTTCTTTACCATTGGCCCAAATGAATTAAAAACTATCGCTAATATTGTTAAACCAAGAATTCTTATTCCAATGCATTATTTCATGGAAAAATATCAAAGTGGCTATCAAGATGGTTATATGATTGATACATTCTTAAAACTATTCCCAGATTTTGAATATCTAAAGAATGAGGAATTAGATTTAGATCAATATAAAGAATTTAAAGGCGTTCTTATCTTTGATAAATACTTACAATAGATAATAATCCAAGAAAGCATTTAATATTGGACCATGATATTTAGCGGCGTCGCTTTGTAACCAATAGTAAGCGCCGCTTTTTGTTTGCATCACGGAGTTATCTTTAATTGGCATGTTTTTAATCACGCCATTCACTTTGCTATCTTTTAAATAGGAAAGATGATTTAATCTCTCTTCTGAATAATACGATTCTGAGATATAGAATGAGCCATCTTCTTTCTTACTAACTTCATCATTAAAGAAGACAGTCGCATCCTTTAAAACATCCTTTTCATAATACTGAATAGTGGGTACAACGCCATTTTGATAACCGAATACTTCGTTTTTAGAAGATAATCCATAGCGGTCTTTTACCCCTTGGTAAAGGGCTTTTTCATCTTCAGTTGCAGTCTCACTCCTTGCTAAATCATAAAGATTTTGCATATCAAAAATCCAAATGTTTTTAGAAATATCGTGTTCATTGATGTAGGGTATTATGTAATTAGGAATAACATAGTTACAATCTCCACATCCATTTCTAACAAAAGCGACGATAGATTGATCGTTTTTATTAAGGTTTTCTTTAAGAAAATCATCATCTACATAATAAGCATTTGGTTTTGTAATAAACTTATGGACTCTTTCATTCATAATATCAGCGTCTTTAAATAGTGATTCATCTTTATTATTCTTATAAGAATATACCGCTAATTTCTTCTGACCTTTAAAGATATATAAATAAGGTTCGCTTTCTTTGGTTTTTGCAATATTTAAGTTAGAAACTGATTCATTTTGTCCTTGTGCGTCATATAAATAAACACATTCATGATAGGTATTCATATATGAAACGATAATGTTTTGATAGGTTTGCCAGCATAAACAATCATCACTATAAAGACCTTGATAGACTGCTAACATGAAGGTTTCATTGTTATCTGCTTTTGTTTTAAGTTCTACATTATCAAGCACTTTTAAAGAATTGAGATCTTGATTAATATAGGTCCCAAAAGTTAAATGAGCTTTGCTATTTGAGCAGCCTGTTAATAAGCCAAAAGATAAGGGAATAAGCAATAAAACTAAACGAGATTTCTTCATTGTGTTCTTATTGTAAGTGAAAAAATACTTGTGCGCAAGCGTATGCGCATAAACCTAATAAAATACCCCCTAAAAATAGCCTTAAAAAACGCTCAAAAAATCGTTTCAAAAAATCAATCAAAAAACAAAGCGAAAAAATTAACAAAAAAATTAACGAAAAATTGAAACGAAAATCGCTATGAAAAAGCAAAGAAAAATTAAGCGAAAAACTCAAAAGGCAAAAAATCAAAAAAGTAAGACTATATCTAATAAAAAATAAAAATTGATTTTTTCAAAATCCCCCCTCAAAAAAATTTTCAAAAAAAATGTTTGTTTTTTGTTTAATTTTTATATATATTTTTTGCGTGATTTTTTAGTAAGGAAAATCATTGAGGAAAGGTAGGGGGAAATATGAGTAAAGAAAATTGCATAATCTCTTTGCAAGGTGTTACCAAAGTTTTCGATGGTACAACCGTAGTAGAAAATTTCAATCTTGATATCACAAAAGGTGAATTCGTCACATTCTTAGGACCATCTGGTTGTGGTAAGACAACAACACTAAGAATGATCGCTGGTTTTGAACTCCCAACAAGCGGTGTCATTTTACTCAATGGTCAAGATATTTCCTTACTTCCTCCATATAAAAGACCAATTAACACAGTCTTCCAAAGATACGCGCTATTCGCGCATTTAAATATTTATAACAACATCGCTTTTGGCTTAAAGCTTAAAAAGATTCCTTACGAAACAACTGATAAGAAAGGTAACACTGTTACTAAGTTCCGTCATTTAACAAAGCAAGAAATTCAAGAGAAGGTTAAAAGAGCGTTAAAAGTCGTTGACCTTGAAGGCTTTGAAAAAAGAGATATTTCCACCCTTTCTGGTGGTCAACAACAACGTATCGCGATTGCGCGTGCTATCGTTAACGAACCTGAAATTCTTCTTCTTGATGAACCATTAGGCGCTCTTGACTTAAAGATGAGAAAAGAAATGCAACTCGAACTTAAAGCGATGCATAAACAATTAGGTATCACCTTCATCTATGTCACCCATGACCAAGAAGAAGCTTTAACTATGTCCGATACAATCGTCGTCATGAACGATGGCGAAATCCAACAAGTCGGTAAGCCAAAAGAAATCTACGACGAACCAAACAATGCCTTTGTCGCTGACTTCATCGGTGAATCTAACATCTATACTGGCACCATGGCGAAAGATAACAAAGTGAGATTCTTAAATAAATACTGGGATGCTGATCCAGTTGATTTTGGTAAATTCCAAGTCAATGAAAAGGTCGATGTTGTCGTGAGACCAGAAGACTTTATCCTCAGTAAAGCTGGTAGTGGTATTGTCGATGGTGTTGTGACCTCTAAGATTTTCAAAGGTATGCACTATGAATACATCATCAATGTTGGTAAATCCGAAGTCATCGTGCAATCAACTTCTGAATTAGAAGAAGGTATCACCATTGGCTTAAACGTTGAACCAGTTAATATTCAAATTATGAAAAAGCCATTCGTTTCTAACTTCTATGATGGCTATATCACCAAAGATTACAAAGTCGAATTCGCTAATGCGGAATTTAATGTTGATATTTTGCCTTTATTCCCAGGTGCTTCATTGAACGAAGATGAAATCCTTGTCGATGAAAAAGGTAATGAAATTGAAGTTACAGATATGGAAGTTAACGTCGAAGTTCCATTTGACGCGATTACTATTTCCGATGATCCAGATGCTAGTGATATTCACGGTAATATCATTTCATTAATCTATTTAGGCGACCACTATGAAATTATGGTCAGAACTGAAGAAGAGGAAGACTTCATCCTTAATACACCAGACTTATGGAACGAAAACGACCATGTCAGTGTCATTATTGATAAGTCTCAAATCCATCTTTCTCGTAAAGGAGCGAAAAAATAAAAATGGCTACTCAAACACGTAGACGTTTTAGATTTAACTTTAGGGGCAGTTTATGCATGCCTTTTGCTGTTTTCATGCTCCTATTTGTTATTTTCCCGCTTGCGTTAATCATCTATTTTGCGTTCACTGATAGCTCAGGTCATCTCTATTTAGATAACTGGGGTAAGATTTTCACCGATGGTACTAAGTGGTTAGTTATTGGAAGAACATTCTTAATTGCGTTCTTAACTACCTTCTTCTGTATTCTTATCGCTTATCCAATTGCCTTTATCTTATCCAATAGCAAAATTAACAAAAATAAGGTACTCGTGTATCTATTTATCCTCCCAATGTGGGTGAACTTCGTCTTAAGAACAATGGCCTTAAGAGATATGGTCAACTGGTTAACAAGCACCTTGTTCCAGTTCCAATTAACTTCTCAATACCCATTAGTGGGTGTTGTGGTTGGTATGGTTTATGACTATTTACCATTCGCCATCCTTCCTTTATATAACCAAATGCTCAAGATGGACAAAAACCAAATTGAAGCTGCTGCTGATTTAGGCGCTAATCCAACAAGAGTGTTCTTTAAAGTTATCGTTCCAATGACTGTTCCAGGTATTATCTCCGCGGCAACAATGACATTTATGCCAACCATGTCTTCATACGTTATTGCCTACTATATGGGCAATGGCAAAATGTCAATCATTGGTACTGAAATTGAAAGCTATGCTGGCACAGGTCCAAATGGCTATAATCCAGCTTCCATCCTTTCTTTAGTCATGTTATTCATCATTGGCCTCTCCATTTTTGCAGAGAAATTACTCAACAAAAAAGAAGACGCTAGAAAGGGGGGTATATGGTAGATAATAGAGTTCTCTCCTTAGAAGAAACTAATCGCGCTTTAAAAAATAAAGCCGTCAAATCTAAAGCCAAACGCATCATTTGTTTAGCGGTGGTTTATTTTTTCTTAATTCTCATTTATTCCCCACTTATTTACATCACTATCTTTGCCTTTACTTCTGCTACCACAACTGGCAAATGGACAGGCTTTGATATGAAAGCTTTCCAAAACTTATTCAGCGCTAACAACTTCCATGGTGTAGAAATTTGGAACGCCACTCTTAACACAATGCTCGTCGCGGTTACCTCTGCTACATTATCTGTCTTACTAGGTACATTAGGTGCGATTGGTATTTATTACAGCCGTAACAAATTATGGAAGAAATCCTTACAATTCATTAACCAAATCCCAATCGTTAATGCGGAAATCGTTACTGCTTTATCACTCTGTGTCTTGTTCATCAGTGTGGCAAGATTAGAAACAAGTTTCTTCACTTTAGTGATTGGTCACATGATTCTTTCTCTTCCATATGTCGTTTTATCTGTTTTGCCAAAACTCGAACAAATGGATCCTTCCTTATACGAAGCAGCGATGGACTTAGGCGCTACACAAAAACGTGCTTTATTAACCGTCGTGGTGCCAGATATCCTTCCAGGTATCTTATCCGGCTTTATGCTCGCTGTCACTTTATCATTAGATGATTATGTCATCACAGCCTTTACCGCTCCTAAGGATGCTCTTTGGGAAGTGAGTGTTGGTTCTGAAACCATTTCTGAATTCAAAACGCTCTCAACTTACGTTGAAGGCACAATGAGACTCGGTATGCCAATTGAACTTCGTTCATTTACGGCATTATTATTCGGTGTGATATTACTCGTCATGATTGGCATATATGTCAAGAATGGTGTGAATATGAGAAAACAAAAGAAATTGTTAAAAGGAGTAGATTAATATGAAATCTAGAAAATTACTTTTGCTTGCTGTCCCTATGATGGCGATGTCTGGTCTTACAGGCTGCAATGAAAAATATGACATTAAACTAGTCATCTATAACTGGGCTGATTACATCTATACTGGCAAAGATGAAGAGGGTAATGCTACTGGTAAAAGTACCATCACCTTATTCAAAGAATACTACAAAGAAAAATACGACAAGGTTGTCAAAGTCCAATATCGTACTTTCTCCACACCTGAAATCATGTATGGTCAAATCACTTCTGGTAGAATCAAACCAGACTTAATCTGCCCATCAGACTACATGATTCAAAAAATGGCGAACGAAGGTCTTTTGGAAAAGTTCTCCTATAACGAATCAACAGGTGAATACGGTGAATCCCTCCAAAACTTTGAAGATTATGGTTCTCCATTCATCAAAGAAAGATTCTCCAGTGTCAAATTAAACGACAATAATTCCTTCCTTACCTATGCCGTTCCTTATTTCTGGGGCACCATGGGTTTCACCTATGATCCAGATTACTTCAACGAAGAAGAAATCGGTACATGGGAAGCTCTTTGGAGCAAAGAAAATAAATTCCAAAAGCAATTATCATTAAAAGACTCCATGAGAGATAGTTATGTCACTGCTATCTTCCACGTCTATAAAGATGAAATCGCTGCCTTAGATGAATCTGCTGAAGATTACAATCAAAAATTAACCGCTATTTTCAATAGATGTGATGATGAAACTATTAAGAAAGTTGAAGCAGCCTTAAAAGAAGCGGCTGGTTCCACAGTTAACGCTTTCGAAGTTGATGAAGGTAAAAACGAAATCGTTAAAGGTACATATCACGCTAACCTCGCCTGGAGTGGTGATGCCATCTATGCGATGGATTCCGCTGAAGAAGGTGGCAAGAGATTGAACTATGCTCTTCCAAGCGAAGGCAGCAACGTTTGGTTCGATGGTTGGTGTATGCCAAAAGGCGCTCAAGTCGATGTCGCTGAAGAATTTGTTAACTTCGTTTCTAGACCTGAAATCGCTGCCTTAAACATGGATGCTGTTGGTTATACTTCCCCAATCGTTGGTGAAGAAATGTGGGATTTAGTGAATGAATGGTATGCCGCTGAAGACGATGAAGAAGACACATATGAAGTCGATTTATCCTTCTATTTCGGTGAAGAAGCCAAGATTAACATCCCAACAAGTGAAAAGGGTCGTCAATTTGACGCTCAATACCCAACAGAAGAAGTTTTAAAGAAATGCTGCATGATGAATGACTTTGGTTCACAAACAGAAAAAGTCCAAGACATGTTCTTAAGAGTTAAAGCTTAATTATTAATAATAATAAAAAAATAATATTCGTGCTTGATAGAAGGTGTATTGCAGTGCTATAATACACAACGCTGCAAGAATGGTTCCTTAGCCAAGTTGGTAAGGCAATTGACTGCAACTCAATGATCATCGGTCCGAATCCGGTAGGAACCTCCATCTTCTAGCAACACATGCGCCTCTAGCTCAACTGGATAGAGTGTCAGACTACGAATCTGGAGGTTACGAGTTCGATTCTTGTGAGGCGCGCCATCGGGACGTAGCGTAGCTTGGTATCGCGTCAGTTTTGGGAACTGAAGGCCGCAGGTTCAAATCCTGTCGTCCCGACCAATCCGATTATCACCCCTCATCGAGAGGGGTTTTAATTTATCTCTTGGTTTTAAGCAAATTAACGCATAATCACAACATTGTCATTGCCCGATAATAAGTATTATCTATTTGTTTTCAAGGTGTTTTCAGTAGAATAAAAACAAAGAAAGAGGATATTTGTATGAAAAAAAATAATTTTTTCGTCCTTTCCATCGCCGCTTTATTAGCCCTCGGTGCATGTGGCGGTAATGGTGGAAATAATAATTCCAGCCAACCAAGCGGTGACGATGAATCAGAAGTTAATTTAGTTGATGTCGAAGACTCTAACTATGAAATGGACTTTGATGAAGTTACTAAAACTTGCATGATCAATGACAAAGCCAAGACTTACATTGATGCCATGGAAGAACAAGAAAAAACACTTGATAGACCATATCATTTCAGTTCCCTTTATGGTCCAGATGATTACGCAAAGATTGCTGCCGCTGCTGATAAAGGTGATGGCACAACCTATGCTGCCGAAGATACCGGTGGTGTCGACGTTTGTCAAATTCTCAGAAACACTGATGATAGTGGCTACTGCAAAAACTATCCAATCAAATTAACTTGGGATGACGACGGTTCTTATGAAGGTGCCAAAGTCAAATTCTGGTCGACAGAAGATCACAGCGATATTAGAGAAGCTGATGTTACTGTTAGTGGTGGTAAAGCAAGCGCTGAACTTCCTAACTTATTCAGAGCCACAAAATATCGTGTTCAAGTTTTCTCCGAAAACGGTGATGTCTCTAATGGTTATGAATTCAAAACAGGCGACTATCCACGTACCATCTCCTTTGGTGGCATCAAAAACGTTCGTGACATCGGTGGCTTCATGACATCTTATGGTGTCAGAACAAACCAAGGTTTAATCTATCGTGGTTATTATATCGATGATGGTAATCCAAGCTCTCACGGTAAGAACTACAATGAAGAAACTCAAAGAGTTCAAGAAGAAGTCTTAAAGATTGGTGTCGAACTCGACTTACAAAAATCTAGCGAAACAGGTGGTCGTACAACTAGTGCTATTAGCACAACAGAAATGCCTGTTGAATACAAATGTTTAACATTAGTTTCATACGACAACTTCTTAAAGAAAGATAGTTATCAAAACCTTCCAGAAGTTATGCATTATTTAGCAAACGCTGATCAAAAGCACGTTTACTTCCACTGCTGGGGTGGTGCTGATAGAACAGGTATGTTAGACTTCTTTGTCAATGCTATCTTAGGTCTCAGTTATACTGACTTAATCGAAGAATTCGAATTAACAACCCAAACAAATAACAAGAGATGCCATATGCACAACTCTTCCAGTGCTCACTATCCAAAGTTCATGAATGCCTTCATTAATGGCTATACCGAAGATGGTGTTACTTGGAAAGCCGATCCGGATAAAACAGTGAATGAAAACTGTGAAAAATGGTTACTTGAAGTTGCTAAAGTCGCGGAAGAAGACATTGAAAGAATCCGTGAAATCATGCTTCCTGGCTACGCTGATGGTGAATTAGAAAAGGATAAATTAATCCCAACATATACACCAAGTGGTGAATGGAAATCCGATGCATTAGCTCACTGGAAAGTGGCTAGTGAAGATAGCAATGTTAAATGTCAATGGCACAGACACGACGGCAAAGAATGCTCCGTTTGTGGCTATGGTAAAGAAGGCGGTCAAGGTGGTAGCAGTTCCAACCCATCTGGTAACAGTTCTTCAAGCTCTGGCGAAGTTGACTATACACTTCCATTAACCCGTGTTTGGGTTGAAGGCACACCTGCACAAAACTCCGATGGTAAACAATACATTCCATTAAGTGAAACCGCTACTGGTAAAGCCGGTGTTAAGATTAAATTCGCTGATTTCGGTTCTGGTTCAACAGCGACAGTTAGCAGTGGTAAAATCAATCCGCAAGGCGACACAAGCGTTTACTTAGAATATAAACTTAAAGCGCCAAAAGCCGGTGCCTATCAATTAGTTATGAACGGAAGAGTTTCTGACAGTGGCCTTGGTAAAACACTTTCTGAAAGAAGCTTCAAAGTCATCCTTAACGGTAATAACGTTGATATCGAAAATACTCGTACAGATGTCTTAACAGCTGATGGTGATAACGACTTTGTCGCTGCTCCAACAGTTAATTTAACAGGTAATGAAGATACCGTGAGAATTGCTTGCTCTGGTTATCGTATCGTCTTCACCGATGGTTCTTACCTCACATTCATCGAACACTAATCGATAAACTAAACGAATAAAGGTGGTGCTGTGCATCACCTTTTTTCTTGCAAAGGAAAAGGTCACGTCTCTAGCCAAACGTGACCTTTAAGAAAGGGAATATGTGACTACTTTTGGCCCACTGCGAGTTTTACACACTCGTAAGCGCCATTGTAGTGGCCCATCTTCTTTAATGCGTCAATTTGATCGCACATATGAGGAATTAATTCTTTATCAGAGATCAATCTATCTAACATTTCGTTAGCCTCTTTTTTAGTTGGACATTCAGGAGTGGAATCTCCATTTTCACGTCCATTAATCGCTCCATAAACTTCATGACCACCAATATGTCTCATGAATAATTTAGGAATTGGATAATAGGCTAATTCGCTTGGTTTGGTGATTAATAAATCACAAACAGGCATTAATAAGTTCGTGCTATAAACGGCTTCAAAGATATCTTTGTTATAGATAGCGTAGATGCCAGAAGCATCGCCTTGTTTAATCTCATTAACGAAGTGTTTAAGTTTAATATAGTCATTGAAGAAGTTAATGGTTTTAATACCATCAATCTTCTTACAGAGTTTGTTATATACATCCACGTGGTCGCCGAAATTGATAAATAAGGCTACTTTGTTTTGCTTAACATATGGGATTAAATGCTTAACCATGGAAAGGAAATAATTAAATCCTGCACCTGCGCCACCAACGGTCATGAGCATTCTAATTGGCTTACCGTTAGCGATTCTTTCTTTACGACGTTTATTATCGTTTTCTAAGTCCACTAAGAGTTCATGGTCAATAAAACAACCAACCATCTTTAAATCTTTTTCAGGAATGCCGTTAAGTGGTTTTTTGGCAAAACCATTTAAGGTCTTATAACCAAAGTAAGCAAATGGAGTTTGTACTGTATGAATCGCACCTTCTGAAAGGTGTAAACCCATTGGCCAGTTATCTGGAATAGCGTTAACAACGTGAGTCATACCCGCGTGAATCGCAGCCTGAGATGGCCAAACGTGAGTGGCGATATAAGGAATATCCTTATCGATATTCTTGAAAATAGGAACGAGGAGTTCGCTATTCTTTTGGTCTTTTGCGTTATAAGTAATCTTTTTAAAACCTTCAGAATTTAATGGTTCCCAAACAATCTTGTTGAATAATTTTGATTTTTGGCTGATACGTGACGCTAAAGAATACATATCGTTTTGTTCTCTAATCATCTTAGAGCCAGTGGCATCAAAACTCGCTAAATCGAGCCAATAAGGTTTATAACCTAAGGCTCTAGCAGCGCTAGCCATGGCGATGGAAATGCGGTAGTGACCAAAGCCCATTCTAATATTGCCAACGATTAAAGCGTTCTTTTCAAACTTTTGGTTTTCTTCACCAAAGACGATATTAGAAGCGTCAATAAAATCTAGGGTTGGAATATCTTTAAAACTGATTTTGTAATCAGCGTGGCTATCATCGCCATATTTTTTGATATATTTTTGTTTACTCTTTTTCGCCCCTTTAAATGTTTTATTATCCATTGGGTTATTGAAAATAACAGAGGATCTATCTTGCATTGAGTAAGACTCCTTTCTTGATATCATAGGTCATAGATTTCTTTTGACCGTATAATTCATAACTAATTTCTACCAAATTACCTTTGGTAATATAACGTCTATTGTGAGCGTTATAGAAGATGCTGACGACTTCATCAAAGAGTTTCTTTTTCTCTTCATCGTAAGTCGCGATATCATCGCTAGTGAATAAGACGCTACCAAACAAAGCATTTAATTTACTTAATGTTTCTCTTTGTTCTTTGCTTAATTTGATGTTTTCATCTCTCAATAGGAAGACATCAGGATCATTACCGAATAAGTGGTTGTTCATAAATGAACGATAAATCGTATTTTGTAATGTCACCTTTGTGGAGATTCTTTCACGATGGAACATTCTCATATAGAAAACGTCATCGTATTCTAAGGAAACATCTGGTCCCACTCTTAGATAGTCGAAGTGTTCATAGGAATTAATGATATTTGCACCGCATCCAAGAATAATTTTGTTCTTTAATGTTTCTCTTAATAATTGATAGGCTTCATCTTGCACTTGGCATCTAGTTTTACCTTTATATTCTGGTAAAGCTGCAGCATATAAGAAGTCTAATTTGAAGAAATCAACACCCATATCCATATAATGGGTCAAACATTTCTTAATATATTCAATGACTTCTGGATTATCTAAATCTAAGGAATAGAAACCTGACCAGTTACCACCCGCTTTAATCGGTTTACCTTTTTGATCTTTTCTTAACCAATCTGGGTGTTCATTAAATAATTTGGATTTAGTTTCTGCCGCAAATGGAGCGAGCCATAAGCCAGCTTTATAACCCTTTGAATGAATCTTATCAATAATAGGTTTTAACCCATGAGGGAACTTGACTGGGTCAACATCCAGCCAGTCGCCAACGAACGTTTCATAACCATCATCGATTTGGAAGACATCAAATCTATTATCTAAAGCTTCTAAATCACGGTTAATGATTTCTTCGTTAATGTTTTGATAATAGTTATACCAAGATGTATAACCTAAGATCTTTTTGACATTTCTAATTGGGAAAGCATCCCAGAAAGCATATAAACCTTTTTCAAAATTATCGTAATAACAATAATCGAAGATCGTGACTTCTTGTCCCTTCTTGACTAAGAGTCCTTTAACATCGCTAATGAGATGAATGGAACTTCTATCCTTAATTAATTCGATAATTAAATAAGCAGTTTTATAATTTAAATTATAAATGAAGGATTCATATTTCCCTTTGCTATAAAAGACATCATAGCCATGGCTCTTTCTAATTGAGTAGTTGTAGAAAGTCGCATCCCCATAACGGTCCATCGCAAACATATTGGAAATGATGTGTGGACTTTTCTTAATATCTCTTAACTGTGTGCTTAACTTATATTCTTTTGTGTCTGTCCAAGATTGGTAACCATTTAAGAAATATAAATCTTTGAAGTTAATGTGACATGGATAAGAGACCTCAGCCTTAGCGAGTGTAATCTCCTCACTCGCCAAGAGCTTGACTAAGGTGTGATTACCTTCTCTATTCTCGCTGATTGTGACGTCAGCGTTAGAAGTAGTGGTTGTATATTTTTTGCCGTTTTTTAAATAACTAACGCGCATAAGAATATTTATTGCTCAACTGGAGCGTCTTTATTTTCTTCGGCTGGTTGTTCATTAACTGGTTCATCAGCCTCTTTTTCGTTTTCAATCGCTTTTAAGAAAGCTTCATCGCCTTCTTTAGCAATGATTTTCATAATCTTCTTTTCTCTATAGAAGAGCAAGATAGCGGCACCAGCAACGCAGAAACAAACGGCAACAATCGCAGCAATCATTAAACCTAATTTAGAAGCGGTGATGTCGTTTAATTTATTGCCGAATTCATCATATTCAATTTTTTGAGCGCCAATAATCGCTAAGGATGTGAATAAAACCATGGCGAGAGATTGGCCGAACTTCATCGCAAATGTACGAGCGGCGAAGAACATACCTTCTCTATTTTGACCGGTAGTCTTGGCTTCAGCTTCAGCAACGTCAGCGACAATACTTTGTGGAATGATGCCGAGTAAAGCCATTGGTAAAGCACTAATGAGCATAATGACGATACCAAAGACCCAGCTAAGACCATTCGCGCCACCTTCATCTGGTAAGAAATTAGGAATACTACTAACTGCAGTAATTGCATAGCAAAGTGCTAAGCCCAAGAAACCAGCAATAACAAGTTTCTTTTTGCCGAATTTCAAGACAAGTTTGGTGACAAATGGATAGAAGAGTGCGCTTAAAACAGTCATACCGCCCATAAACACCATGACCATGAATGGAGAGAAACCTAATGAAACTTTGACAAAGAATGGTAAACCTGTTTGGAATAATGTTAAGCCAACCCAGTACATAATGTCAGAAGCAGAGAATGTTCTGAAATCTTTGTTTTTGAATGTAGAAACTAAGGATTTGAAAACGTTTTCGTTTGATGGTTTGCCTTCAACATAATCTTTTTCTTTGATTAAGATGGCTGGTAATAACATAGCGACACAAGCAATGACCGCTAAGAAGATAAAGCAGATACGGAATGACCAAGCATAAGCATCGCCATCGCTCATACCGCTGTTTCTCAAAAGTGTAGTAACGATGTTATAGGAATAATTATTGGTTTCTTTGTCCCAAGAACCACCTGCTAAAACGAATGGAATGTAAGCAAATAATGTACCAGCAAAGAATGTTAAGGAAATAGAAGTGGAAATAAACATTCTATCTTCTTGATTCTTACCGAATTCTGAAATGAGAGCATTGTATGGTGTGCAATACATTGTCATAAAGAAGTAGAACAAGATAATTGCCACACTAATCCAAATGATGTTACCAACGTTACCACCTGCATCATACGCACCAAATGGAGCGCAGAATAATAAGACAGTGACAATTGATAGTGGAACAGCAGCCTTTAACATGAAAGGCATTCTTCTACCTTTTGGATTTGTGCTTCTATCAGAAAGGGAAGCAATAAGTGGGTCTGTCACCGCATCAAAAATACGGCTAGACGCAGTAATGATGCCCAAAACTGTGATAAAACCACCCAATAATCCTGGAAGAATGTACTGAGTACCACCGACTTTTAAGTCACCAGTAGTTGGTAAATAATAAGTGACTAACCAAGCACTGATGATGCCTGATAATAACGACCAACCAAATTGGCCGATGGCAAAGATGATCATCTGTTTCTTTGATAATCTTTTCATAATGTTTTCGTGGATAATTAGTCTAATTCTTATCCACCCTCCTTCTCACCTAATCGCGTTAGACTCGCTATTTGCTTAACGAATTTAAGATAATCTCAATTAAGCATTTGATTTCGCCTTCTTTTTCAATCTCTAAATCTTGATTTAAGACTGCTTTTAAAGAAAGCTTTTTGCATAATTCGATCAAGGTATGTGTGGTGGTGAAGTAGAACAAATTAATATCTTTTTGTTCTTTAACTGAACCATCTTTCAAACCTTGCTCGTAAGCGTTCATAAAGACAACTTTATATTGGTCAATCGCGCTCTCATATGAACCGAGAATACCGCTATTATCGCCACTCATATAAATGTCGAATTCGCTTAAGAATTTATAAAAGTTTGGATGTTTTAAGAAAATCTTGAGATAGCTGTTATAGAAAGCTTCTAAACTTTCAAAGCCGTTGTTGGATTCGGATTTGAAATAATCGCTATTAACAACCTCTTGGATTTTCATAGCCGCCAAAACGACTAATTTTTGTTTGCTACCGAAGTAACGGTAAATTGTTGCTTCCCCAACTTGTGCGGAAACAGCGATGTCTTTGATGGTGACATCTTGAATGGATCTGCACATAAATAAGTCAGTCGCAATATCCACAAGGAAATTTTGTTTTAAATCTTTAAAGCTCATATTATTCTTATGATAGTCTATCTCTCAAATAGATAAACACTCTATCATTAATATATAACATTACCGAATATTGTCAACATAATATTTTTCTAAATTATATTTATCTCTATTAATAAATCTTTAATAAATAAAGAAAATGTTATAAAGTTAATGTGCAATAAAGAGGTATAAAATATGAAATTATCAAAACTTAGTGTTTTGTGTGTCGCTTTTAGCGCCCTTTGCCTTACTGCCTGTGGTGGTAATAATGGTGGCGAACAAGAACCAGACAACACCGTTAACGTTTTTGTTTTGTCAGGTCAATCAAACATGGAAGGCTCAACCACATATGACAACGGCAATGACTGGTTAAGAAAAGCCTTCACCAAATTAAACGAAGATTATGATTTAGATTTAGACATTACTCCATTTGTTGATAGTGATGGTAAAGTGAGCAAAAACGCTCCTGGTATTGGAAACGTTTTAACAAGTTACTATGGTTTCTATCCACCAAGCGGTCCAAATAACGCTCATGCATCCAATACATCCGACAAATTAGCGGGTAAATTTGCCCCAACTAATGTTGCAATGGGTAGCCAAGAAAGATTCATGGGTCCAGAAATCGGTATGTCAGTCTTATTGCAAGAATATGCGACCGAAGATAAACCAATCTATTTCATTAAATGCGCCTTCTCAGGTTCAGGCTTTGTTAACAGTTCACCAAACTGGGCACATCTTCCGGAAAAATTCTATGATGATAGAGGCAATGATTTATATAACGCAGACAACAATCTCTACGAGACATATTTCAAGCCATTTGTTCTAAGCAACTTGCAATTAATCGCTGATTCTGGCAAAGAACCAGTCATCAAAGGTTTCTTATGGCATCAAGGTGAATCAGATGCTGGCAATGGCAATTACGATAAACATTTAAGTAGCTTAGTGGGTAGATTCAGAGAAGAATTCGCCGAATATGCTCCAGATGAAGATGGTGATAACATCGCCTTCGTCGATGGTTACATCTATGATGGCCCAAGAAGCCCATATGGTGCTGATCAAGACTTAAACGTCAACAAGCTCAAAGATAAAGTCGCCCAAGAAAAAGATAATAACTGGGTTATCAATACTTCATATCACCATGAAGATGGTCAAGAAAAGATGCAATTAAACATCAATCCAGATAGTGGCGACGTTGAAGGTGGTGTTGATATGTACCACTATAAGACATATGACTGTGTCAGACTCGGCATGGCTTATGCCCAAGTTATCTTGGATAACAATTTATTAGATTAAAAACCTGCGGAATACCTCCGCTTGACCCTTCTATGCTAGAAAGAGGGGTCTTTTTTTATTGATTAAAAATAAAATGCTTATATAATAACTACGAGCATAAGCTCAGCGAAGTTCGGCCTCTAAATCCTTCGCTCAATAAAATAAAACCAAGGAGAACAACATGGAAAATATTAAACCAGCTCGTCGTAGCTTTTCTAAATGGCTACGTGATGAATATGAGCTTACGAAAATTTTGTTGCGATCCATTCCTGCTAGTGTGGTCGCTCTTTTTGTTATTTCGGTCATTGCGATGAATATTCTTGCTAATAAGACTCTCGTCCAAACCGAATACCTTGCTATCGATGGGGGTATCCTCATCTCATGGCTTTCATTCTTATCAATGGATATCGTGGCAAAACACTTCGGACCAAAAGCATCTAATAGAATGTCCGTTTTTGCGATGCTAGTCAACTTACTAGTGTGCCTCATCTTTTTCATTGCTAGTATCATCCCAAGTAACGCTGATGATTATTCCAAATTTAATGAGATAATTGGGGGCACGTGGTTCATCCTTTTAAGTAGTACCATTGCCTTTATGTCTTCTGCTTTAATTAATAATGGCTTAAATTATGCAGTTGGTAAGTTATTTAAAAAGAACCCAGATGGTAAATTAGCCTTCTTTACAAGAAGTTACGTTTCGACATTCATCGCTCAATTCGCTGATAACTTAATCTTTGCAATGCTCACATTTATGGTGTTCGCTCCAATCTTCTGGGATGGTTTCCACTGGACATTTATTCAATGTGTGACTTGCTCAGTTTTAGGTGCCTTATTAGAATTAGTAATGGAAGTAGTGTTCTCACCAATTGGTTATCTAGTTGTCAAAAACTGGAAAAAGAATAATGTTGGTGAACAATACTTCGAATATTTAAGAGGAGTGGAAGCATGAAAGTCTTAATTACAGGTTCTTCTAAAGGCATTGGTCAAGCCATTGCTAAAAGATTTCTAAAAGAAGGACATGAAGTCATTGGTCTAGATCTTTTACCTGCCTCAATTAATCATAAAAACTATACTCATTACACTTGTGATGTCAGCAAAAAGAAAAATCTTCCTTCTTTAGAAGGAATTGAAATCATCATCAATAACGCTGGTAAACAAAACGACCATGATATTGAAAATAATCTAGTGGGCGCTATGAATGTCACAGAAAAATATGCTTTCCAAGAAAACATTAAGTCAGTCTTATTCAATGCTTCTGCTTCCGCTCATAGTGGTTTTGAATTCCCTGAATATGTCGCTAGTAAAGCGGGCTTAATTGGCTATATGAAAAATGTGGCTTCTAGATTAGCGCCATTAGGTGCTACCGCCAATTCCATCTCTTTAGGTGGTGTATTAACCGATTCCAATGCTCCAGTGATGGAAAATGAAAAATACTGGAATCAAATTATGGAAGCAACGCCATTAAAGAAATGGGCGACATTAGAAGAAGTGTGCGATTGGATATATTTCTTAACCGTTATTAATAAGTCAGCTTCTGGACAAGATATATTAATTGATAACGGCGAATATAATTTAAACTCAACCTTTGTTTGGCCTAAGCGGTAACTGTTTGGTATATAATAGTTACTGCGCTTGTAGCTCAGTCTGGAAAGAGTACAACCCTCCGAAGGTTGTGGTCACGCGTTCGAATCGCGTCAAGCGCACCAAAATGAACAGAATTCCCTATTGAAAAATAGGGTTTTTATTTTTCAAAAGATTATCTACGATAATCTACTATTTGAGACAAACCCAGTAGAATCCCTTATTAAATGAATAGATTTATTTAATATTTCTTCCTCTTTATATTGTTGCTAGTTTGGAGGATTTATTATGGCTATTAAGATTTATGCTGATGCAGGTAGTAACTTATTTAAGGGCATTATGGAAAAGCGTAACGCGGAAATCAAAATTGTGAATATGTCCTTAACAATCGATGAAAAGATTTATAACTGCTACGAAGATGAGATTGATGTTGATAAGTTTTCTCATAGTTTCTATGAAAAGATGAGAGAAGGAAGAAAAATCAACACCAGTCAAATCACACCATATACATATATAGAAGCTTTCAAAGATGATATTGCTCAGGGAAATCAAATCATATGCTTTGTGATGGCCAAAGGCATCTCAGGTACATATAACTCAGCTTGCCAAGCCAGAGATCAAATTAATAAAGAACAAGGTAAAGAAATGGTCTATGTCATTGATTCCGCTACCGCGGGATTTGGTGAAGGTCTTCAAGCCATCCATGCAGCCGAATTAGTGAAGAAAGGCTTAGACTTTAAAACCATTTGCTATGAATGCGAAAAGTTCAAATTCCAAGTGAGAAGCGAATTCACAGTAGGGGATATCAAATATTTAATTAAGAAGGGACGTGTATCGGCTTTACTCGCTAAATTCATCAATTTCTTAAGAATCAAATTCATTTTAAAAGGTTCTAATAAATCGAAGATTGAAGTTGCGGGAAAAGTAAGTGGTAGAAAGATGGCTATCAAGCGTTTAGCGGAAACTTGTATTAAAAAAATTAGGAATCCTGAAAAGCAAACAGTTTATATTTCTCATTGCGATGCCTATGATGATGCTTTATCACTTAAAAACTATTTGGTGGATCACGGTGTTAAAAACGTAGAAATATATTTCTATGATTTAATAACCGGTGCACATATCGGTCCAGACTCATTAGCCCTTTTCTATGTCGGAGAAAACCGCGATTAGAAGAAACAATATTTCTTTATTTTATAAAGTCTACTAGTATATAATAATCACGCTGCCCGAGTGGTGAAACTGGTAGACGCACTGGACTCAAAATCCAGCGGTAGCGATACCGTGCCGGTTCGATTCCGGCCTCGGGCACCATTTAAGCGCACAATCCCTGATACAAATTGGGGATTTTTGTTTTCTCCAAAAACCTTTTTTATTAATAAAAATAGTAATAGTTATATTTCGCAAATCTAAAAATTGATGAAAAATGCGAAATGTAATATAATGTAGTCGAGGATAAAAATATGAAGCTTATCAAAAGACCTTTTTATTTAGAAAACCTAATTAATGTCAAGGATATCCCAGATATCAAAATCATCACTGGTGTGAGAAGAAGTGGTAAATCAAAACTACTCGATGCCTTTTATGATTATTTGATTAATGACAAAGATAATAAAAACGTAATTCGTATTAAACTAAATCTCAAAAAATTTGAATCATTATTAAAACCTGATAATTTATATGATTATGTTGATAAAGCTTATGTTGATGGTATTCCTAATTATTTGATTATAGATGAAATACAGGAATGTGTAGGTTTTGAAAGAATGATTAATAGTTTATACGAGGAAGAAAGGTTTGATATCTACCTCTCTGGATCAAATGCTTTTATGTTATCCAGTGACTTAGCGACATTGTTTGGAGGTCGATATTTTGATTTAGAAATGTACCCTTTCTCTTTTAGAGAGTTCAACATCTATTTCAACAACAAAAAGCCAATAGATTCTTTTGATGATTATGTTGTTAAAGGCGGTATGTCTGGATCATATCTTTATAAGAATCAAAGTGATGCATATCAATACATTGATGGTATATATAAAAAGACTATCTCTAAAGATATAGTAAAGAGATTTAAAGTTGAGAATGAGCAACTTTTATTAATGGTTACAGATTATCTTATGGATAACGTTGGTAATAAAACATCTATTAGAAACATTGCTAACTCTCTAACATCTAATTCTTATAAAACAAATGACAAAACAGTTGGTTCATATGTCGATTACCTTTGCAAATCCTTCTTGTTTTACCCATTTACTCGTTATGACATTAAAGGCAATAAGTATTTAGAGTCTGATAAGAAATATTATCTAGCAGATTTATCTTTTAGATTTGCAAATTTAGGCACTAAGAATATGGATTATGGAAGATTATATGAAAATCTTGTCGCTATTGAGTTATTAAGAAGAGGATACGAAGTCTATGTAGGCGTTCTCTATGAGAAAGAAATTGATTTTGTTGCAATCAAAGATGGATATAAATACTACATTCAAGTAAGCGATGACATTTCCAGAGAAGAAACGTTTCAAAGAGAAGTTAAACCTTTATTATCAATCAAAGATGCATATCCAAAGATGCTAATTGCAAGAACAAAGCACTCTGAAAGCCAGTATGAGGGTATAAGAATAGTGGATATTGGTGAATGGCTGGATAATTCAAAATAACGGACAAATAATACGGAATAAGAGTTTTGAAATGGCCAGTTCAAAAGATTACTTGCTATATGTTCTCGAATTATTAAGAGAAGTTAATAACGTCACTTATAAAAAGATGATGGGTGAATTTATGCTTTATAGTAATGGCATTCTTTTTGGTGGAGTTTATGATAATAGATTTCTCATTAAGAAAACTAAATCATTAGAAGGTAGTGGTCTAAAAGAACAAATCCCATATCCATCCGCTAAAGCAATGTTATTAATCGATATAGAAGATCCCGATGAAATAAAAGAGTTAGTTTCACTAGTGATAAACGATTTAAAACAAAAGTGATAATATTTGTTTTTTACAAAACATGCTATACTTAATCTTAGATTAGAGGTTTATAAACTATGAAAAAAATTACAGAAGTAATTAAGCCATTGCTTTCAATTATCTTTGGCGCACTTTTATTATTGCTCTACTTGGGCTACTTAAGAGATGGCATGCCAGCCTTCCCTCTTACAATCGCCATTTTCGGTGTTATCTTTGCAGCGTACTACATTACAATAGGCATCTTGAACATTGTTGTGGGTAATAAACTTAACGCAACATTGAGATTAGTTTTTGATATTTTAAATGTCTCGTTATATGCCTTATTATTCTTCCTAATGAGACTCTCTGTCATCGTTGAAATGGCTGATATGATGAGCCCAACTGCTTGGATTATCTGTATCTTAAGTATGGTTGCCGCTATCGGTCTCATTGTTTTATTCATCGTTAGCAAATTCGCTAAAGCCCCTGTTGTTAACCGCTTAACATTCATGTTTGCCGGCATCTTCGCATTAGCGTTACTCCTTGATGTTGTCTTTGATGTCAGTGGTGCTCCAGAAGCAATTGGTAACATTATCGTGGTCGTTTTAGCCTTATATGGTATGTTCGTTTCCATTATGTTTACCGCCATTGGTAAACCAGAGTTACAAAACGAAAAACCAGCAGAAGAACAACCACAAGAAGAACAACCTGCTGAAGAAGCTCAAGAACAACAAAACCAAGTTGATGATAAGTCATACGAAGAATTCTTAGCCTATCAGCAAGAAGATAAAAAAGAATAAAATCTTAAGGGCCTAACAAAGGCTCTTTTCTTTTACTTTATTTCAATAAAACTAATAGATATAATTATTATTGTCATGTTGATATGGATGATCGAATTCCATTTCAATAAGACACTACATTTGAATAGTTTTAGCGGGAGTAGTGAAGTTAGTATCTCGTCAACACGGTGAAAACCCGGGACTAACCAGTTTATGAACAAGACGCCTAGAACTTTTTGGAGGATACGTATATGTACGAAACAAAAAGTGCTAAAGAAGTCTTGCAAGAACTCGATAGTAATGTTGAACAAGGCTTAACTAGCGAAGAAGCTGGTAATAGGATTCTTAAATATGGTCCTAACAAATTACCAGAAAAGAAAAAGACCCCGCTTTTTTTAGTGTTCTTGAGTCAGTTTAATGACCCAATGATTTACATCCTTTTAGCGGCCGCTTTGTTAAGCGTTGCTATTTCGATTTACAATTCAATCCACAACAGTGAACCATTTGATTTCGCTGATCCAATCATCATCTTAGGTGTCTGCGTGTTAAATGCGATTATTGGTACAGTCCAAGAAAACAAAGCGGAGAAATCACTTGAAGCCTTAAAGAAGATGTCTTCACCAACATGTGTGGTGAGACGTGATGGCAAGCTCGTAGAACTAAAAGCAGAAGAACTCGTTCCTGGTGATATCGTTATCTTAGAAGAAGGAAGAACTGTTCCTGCTGATTTAAGATTAATCACTTCTATTAACTTAAAAACCGATGAATCATCTTTAACCGGTGAATCTTTACCTATTGAAAAAGACGCTAACATCGTCTTTAGCGATGAAGTCAGCGTTGGTGATAGAGTCAATATGGCCTATATGAGTACACCAGTCGTGTACGGTCGTGGTGAAGGTATTGTTGTTTTAACAGGTAGTGATACTCAAACTGGTAAAATCGCTAAGATGTTAAGCGAAGGCGAAGATGATACCACACCATTACAAAAACAACTCGCTAAGTTATCTAAATTCTTAGGTTTCTTAACCATTGGTATTGTTATCTTATTATTCGGTATTCAAATAATCGATTTAGCCAAGACCAATGGTGGTCCAACTGGTTGGCTTGATGGCATCATTGAAAACTTCATGTTCGCTATCTCGCTCGCGGTCGCTGCTGTTCCTGAAGGTTTACCAGCAGTCGTTACAATCGTTTTAGCCTTAGGCGTCCAAAAGATGGTCAAAGCCAATACCATTGTCCGTAAATTACCATCTGTAGAAACATTAGGCGCTGTCAGTGTCGTTTGTTCTGATAAGACCGGTACATTAACGCAAAACAAGATGACAGTGGTGAAAGCCTACTTAAACGAACAACTAGTGGGTGGAGAAGATATCTTCAAAGAAGACTATAAATTCTTATCAATGGGCTTATCACTTTGTTCTAACGCTTCAGTTGATGAAGGATTATATGGCGATCCAACTGAAATTGCTTTAGTGGAATACGCTAATAAATTAGATCAACATAAAGCAGACTTAGAAAAGATTGCCCCTCGTATTGATGAATATCCATTTGACTCAGTGAGAAAAATGATGTCCACGCAACACGCCTATAACGGTAAGAAAATCATCTTCACAAAAGGTGCGATCGATTCCATCTTAAAAGTCGCGGATAGAATCTTAATTAACGGTCAAGAAAGAAAGATGACCGCTAAAGATAAAGAAAACATTATGAAAGCCTCAGACGAAATGGCGGTTTCCGCCCTTCGTGTTTTAGGCTTAGCCTATACATATTCCGATGAATTAAAAGAAGAAAACTTAGTGTTCGTTGGTTTAGTGGGCATGATTGATCCACCAAGACCAGAATGTAAGAATGCTGTTTCTATCTTTAAAAAGGCTGGTATTACCACAGTCATGATCACTGGTGACCATAAGACTACCGCCTTAGCGATTGCGAAAGAACTCGGTATCGCTGATGAAAATGGTGAGGCTCTTTCTGGTGAAGAAATCGATGCCTTAACTCCAGAACAATTAAGAGAAAAAGTGAAGACCGTGCATGTGTTTGCTCGTGTTTCTCCAGAAAATAAAGTGCAAATTGTAACCGCTATTAAAGCCAATGGTAATATTGCCGCTATGACGGGAGATGGCGTTAACGATGCCCCAAGTTTAAAAGCGGCAGATATTGGTATTGCGATGGGTATTACTGGTACCGATGTTGCTAAAGGCGCAGCGGATATGGTCTTAACCGATGATAACTTCGCTTCCATTGAAAAAGCGGTGGAAGAAGGTCGTGGTATTTATACCAATATTAAGAAAACAGTTCTCTTCTTGCTATCCACTAATATCGCGGAAGTTTTAGCGATGTTCGCGGTAGTGATCATGTCTTTATTCTTAAGTAATAACTTCCCAACTCCATTACTCGCTATCCATATCTTATGGGTCAACTTAATTACTGACTCTCTTCCAGCGGTCGCTTTAGGCGCGGATGAAAAAGAAAGCGGTATCATGGATGATAAACCACGTAATCCAAAAGAATCATTATTCTCTAGAGGTGGCTATTTCATCACCTTTGGTTATGGTTTATTAATTACCATCACAACCGTCTTTGCGTTCTTAATGATTCCAATCTTTGAAGGTGGTGCCACATCATTAGAAGGCATTGCTCAAGTCTTCAAAGATAGACCAGAAATCTTAGCCCAATCTCAAACAGCAGCCTTCTGTGTCTTATCATTATCTGAACTCTTCCATATGCTCGGTATGACTTCGATTAGAAAGTCATTTGTCCATAATTTCTGGAGTAAGAACTGGTTACTATGGTTATCATTTGTCTTAGGCATTTTATTACAAGTTGCCGTGGTCAATATCCCAGGATTAAACAGTTTCTTCTCTTGCTCTCCACTTGATTTTGCTCACTGGGGTATCGTTATTGCCTTAGCAGTTGCTCCATTAGTGGTCCACGAAATTGTCGTTCTAGTTCTTTTTATAAAAAGAAAAATGCAAAAATAAGATTGAAACTCACTTAGTAGAGAAAAAAATATTATCAGTAGAGTGCGAATAATGTATATATTTTATATATTGTTAGCATGCAAAAAAGAAAAACTATTGTCATTATCGGAGCGGGTGTCGCTGGTTTATCAGCGGGCATTTACGCTGAACAACACGGCTTACACGCGATTGTCTTAGAAAAGAATCCGAGCGTTGGTGGTATGTGCACAGGCTGGTATCGCAAAGGATATTATCTTGATGGCTGTGTCCACTGGTTAACTGGCACTAAAGAAGGCACACTTCTCAATGAGATGTGGAAGAACTTGGATGCTTTTAAGAGCCAAGACGACATTTTATATCTCCCAAGTTGGGGCACATATGAATATCAAGGTCAAAAGGTCACGATGTGGACCGATTTAGACCGTGCTGAAAGAGAATGGAAAGAACTATCACCAGTTGATAGTAAGATGATCCATAAATTCTTTAAGATGGTCAGAGATTTCACAAAGGTGGAATTACCTTTAGATTTACCTTTATCCATGATACCACTCAACCGTAAACTCAAACTCGGCTTAAAAGTCTTATCAGTTTGGAAGAGTTATTTAAAAACCATGCCAATGTCATGCGAACAATTCGCTAATAAATTTAAGTCACCTGTCATTAGATTTGCCTTAACCAAATGCCAAATCGGTGATGGTAACTTATTCTCCATGATTTATAGTTACGCAACTATTGTCATGGGTGATGGTGGTATTCCTCGTGGTGGTTCTAAACCAATGGTGGAACGCATGAAAGATAAATTCATCACATTAGGTGGTACTTTAAGATTGAACGCTAATGTGGAAAGCGTTGTTATCAAAAAAGACGCTGCCAGAGGCGTTAAATTAACAAATGGCCAAATTATCGAAGGTGACGCTGTTGTCTCTTGTTTAGACACTAATTACACCTTAAAGAAGATTTTAAGAGATCAATATCCATTACCATCTTTTGAAAAGCGTTTCAAAAATCCAAAGCTCAATGTTTCTCCAAGCTGTATGCTTTTAAGTTTCTCTGTTAAGAAAGATAACGGCTTACCAATCCCATATTCTTTTGAAACCGAACCATTTGAAGTGGCAGGTCTAATAATCGACCATATTACTGTCAGAAGTTATAGTTATGATGAATCATTCACTAGAAACGACCGCACAGTTATGACAGTCATGGTTGATCAAAGCACTAAAGAATATCCATTCTGGAGAGAATTATCTAAAAATAGAACGGAATATAACAAATATAAAAACGATGTCGCTAATCTTGTGATTTCTCGTATCGAAGAACATTTCCCACACCTTAAAGGTGATATCGAATTATTAGACGTTGCTACTCCATATACATTCAATCGTTATGTTAATACAAGTAATGGTGTTTACATGTCATTCTTCTTCATGCCAAAAGGTGGCATGTATTCTCACCATGGTCAATTAAAAGGCTTAAGAGACTTCTATTTATCTGGTCAATGGTTACAAGGCCCAGGTGGTCTTCCAATCGCTATGACACAAGGTAAATTTGCTATTCAAAGAATATGCAAAAAAGAAAAGCTCTCCTTTGTCTTCTCTCCGAGTTTTAAAAAGAAAAAGGCATAGCCTTAACTATCCCAAATAAAAAAATAAATTGTTTGTTGCAACTTTTTATCTATTTGATTATTATATTAGAGCGACTGCAGTTGCCGACTTAGCGCAATCTGGTAGAGCAACTGAATCGTAATCAGTAGGTTGCAGGTTCAATTCCTGTAGTCGGCACCAGGTATGGGTATTTAGCTCAGCTGGGAGAGCATCTGTTTGACGTACAGAAGGTCGGCGGTTCGATCCCGTCAGTACCCACCAAATCGATTAATAAGTAGGATTAATTCCTACTTTTTATCTAGATAAGAAGGTATTAACTATGAAAAAACTATTAGCCTTAGGCTTTTTAAGCCTAATGAGTATCTCATTAACAAGTTGTGGTATGCATGTTGGTAACTACGCTGATGCGGATAAATATCTTGCTGGTAACCAAACATATGAAACAGAAATTACCGCTATTGATATCGACTGGATCAGTGGTTCTGTCACTCTCATAGAAGATGAAACTATCACTGGAGTTAAAGTGGAAGAAGTTACTGACTTAGAAAATGAAAAAGAATGGGTTCATAGTTATGTTAATGACGGTAAATTAATGGTCAAATTCTTCGCCGCTAATACGTGGTGCTCTAAGGCATTTGGTTATAAAAAAGAATTAACAGTGACCTATTGTCCTGGTCTTGAAAATATCAATATCGACCTTACCAGTGGCTCTTTAAAAGCGGAGTCCATCAACGCAAAAGCAGTGGATATCGATATGACATCAGGAAAAACGACAATTGATGAGGTTACTAGTGAAAGCTTCTCTGCTGATTTAACAAGTGGGGAAATGATAATTGGAAAGATTACCACCAAAAGTTTTGATTCTCACCTCACCAGTGGATCAATCGCGGTTGGATTTACTTCTGTAGAAAAAGGTAATTTCAAACTCACCAGTGGTAAAATCAATATGACTCTTCCAGAAGATGGTGGCATAGTCAAAGTCAGCAAGACTTCTGGTAGTGTTAAAACCGAAAGAGAATGCTCTGTTGATAATGGCACTTATAAGTTCGGCACTAGTAATGTTGAAATCAAAGTGTCTATGACATCAGGTAATTTATTAATTAAATAGCAGAATGACGGCTTGTCCGTCTTTTCTTTTTGTTGAAACAAAAATCTTTTAAGATACAATAATTAGGCATGCACGCGTAGTTTAGTGGTAGAACTTTAGCTTCCCAAGCTAATCGTGCGGGTTCGATTCCCGTCGCGTGCTCCAAAAAAGATTATTATGACTTGGCAGTTATTCGGAGAAATCGTTCTAGATGCATTAAAAGACAGCGTGCTCGTATTCGCATTTGTCTTTTTGTTTCACGTTATTCTTTCTTTTATTGAAACACCAGTTTCTAACTTCTTAGTTAAAAGAAAGAAAGCTGCGCCAGTATTTGGCTCATTATTCGGTTTAATTCCACAATGTGGAACCTCCGTTGTCGCTGCAGAATTATATATCAAAAGATATATTACCTTAGGCACAATTATCGCTGTTTTCTTAAGTTGCAGTGATGAAGCTTTAATTGTTTTAATTACTCACTGGAATGAAAGATCTTTAGCGATCTTCCCATTAATTGGCTTAAAACTAGCGACTGGTATCATTATCGGTATGCTCATTGATTCAATCATGCGCCATCAAAAAGTTGATGAAGTTGATCAAATTGAAGAAGAAAAAGAATGCCATACCCATCATCATGAGAATACACCTGCTCACGCGCATTTAATTCACCCATTAATTCATTCCATCAGAATCTTTATATATATCCTTATTATTAATATTGCATTAGGCACATTAATTGGCTTTATTACCGAAGAAAGATTCACTGATTTCATGTTAACTAACCGTTATTTAACACCTTTATTCAGTGCCATTATCGGTCTTATCCCTAACTGTGCATCAAGTCTATTAATTACCGAATTATATGTCACAGGTTCCATCTCCTTTGGAGCGCTTTTTGCGGGCTTATTAGTTAATTCTGGCTTAGGTATGATGGTCTTAATCAAAAACAAAAAGAACATCAAAAGTGCCTTATTTATCATCTTATTCTGCTTTATAATCGCCATAGCTTTAGGCTATTTAACTTGTTTAGTTAACGGCTTTTAATTTTAATTAAAAACAGTCGAATATGAATGGCTGTTCATTTTTTACTTGCAAATATGAATGACCGTTCATATAATAGTAGCGAGGATGAAAGATTATGAAAAACATTCAAGATAAAACAATTAGCAAAATGGAAACGCTCCTCGTGACGGCTTCCGATAAAACTAGATTAAAAATCATGCTCGCTTTATTAGATGATTCTTTATGCCACTGTGGACACTGCGAAGAAGAACATGCTTGCTCAAGTTGTAAGAGTTTAGATTGCATGATTGAAAAGTGTGTCAATGATATCGCTGGTGAAATAGGGGCTTCTCAATCCTTGGTGTCCCATCAATTAAAAACACTGAAGGATGCCGATTTAGTGGGTACTAGAAAAGAAGGTACTAAAGTTTATTATTTCTTAAAAGATAAACACGTCCGTCTTTTGATTGGTGTCGCTTATGATCACGTGATGGAGGAAGAAGAACATGATTAAGAAAACATATCACATCTCAGGATTTGATTGTCCTAACTGTGCTCATAAATCTGAACAACATCTTTCTAAACAAGATGGTATTGATTATTGCCATATTGATTTCTCTACCAACAAGATGTTCATCACCTTTAAAGAAAAAGAATTAAGTGTTAAAGAAATATCTGATGTCATCGCGCAAGTAGAAAGCGATCCATTAGACATTCAAGATCTTGATAAAAAACAAATTAAGAAAACATACCATATTTCTGGTTTTGATTGCCCAAACTGCGCACATAAATCAGAAGCCCATCTTGCTAAGCAAGAAGGAGTGGAAAGTTGCCACATTGACTTCTCCACTAATAAGTTATTTATGACTTATACCAATAAACCGTTCACCGTGGAACAAATATCTAAGATTATTGCCCAAGTAGAAAGCGACCCATTAGATATCCATGAATTAGAAAGCAAAAAGGAACATAAAGAGAAACTCTTTACTCCAAGTATGTGGTTCTTATTAGCGAGAGTCATATTTGGTGTTCTTGCAATTATTTTATGTTTAACTGTCTTCCCGCAATTTGATGATAGTGGTTGGATTAGATTCGCTATTTATAGCGTGGCTACTGTTTTATTAACATATGATGTTTTCTGGAGAGTCATTCTTCATATTAAAAATCTCCGTAACATTATCGACCATAATTTATTAATTAGTATTGCTGTGATCGGTGCGACAGTCTTATCCATTCTTCATTTAGTAGAAGGCGATATCCATCATGGTGTGCACTTCGCTATGGAAGCCACTATGGTAGTAGGTTTATTCCAAGTTGGACAAATCGTTGAAAAAGTCGCTACTAACCGCAGCAAAGCTGCAGTTATGTCCGCTGTTCAATTAAGAGTGGAATACGCTAATTTAGAAAGAAATGGTGAAATTGTTAAAGTCGATCCAGAAGAATTAAATATCGGTGATATCGTCGCTATCGGGGCTGGTGAAATGATCCCAGTTGATGGTGAAGTTATCGATGGTTCGGCCTATGTTGATAAATCGTCTTTAACTGGTGAATTCGTCCCAGTATTAACTGATGTTAATAACTCTGAAGTTTTAGCGGGTTGCTTAGTTAAGTCTGGCTTAATCAAAGTTAAAGTATCTAAAAAGTATGAAGATAGTGCAGTCGCTAAAATCATTGAACTCATCTCCAATAGTGGTGAAAAGAAGAGCAAAGCGGATGAATTCATCGCTAAATTTGCTAGATGGTATACTCCTGCTATTGTCTTATTATCAGTTTTAGTTTTACTAATTGGTGGTCTCATCACCCATGATTGGAGAGAATACTTCGTCAGTGGTCTTAAGATCTTAGTGACAGGCTGTCCATGCGCCATTGTTATTTCTGTCCCACTTGCCTATTTTGCTGCGATTGGTTTAGCGAGTAAAAACGGCATTGTCATCAAAGGCACTAACTACATGGATGAAATCAATAACTTAAGAAAAGTGGTGACCGATAAAACCGGTACATTAACCGAAGGTGTCTTTGTCATTCAAAAAGTCGTGCCAGCAGAAGGTGTTAACGAACAAGAATTATTAGATTCTTTATACGCTGCTGAAAGTTTATCCACTCACCCAATTGCGAAAGCAATTTGTCATGATGTTGATGTTAAATCATTAGCGGTCCAACAAACTAATTATCAAGAAATCGCTGGCTTTGGAGTAGAGACAACTTATCAAGGAGAAAAAATCTACGCTGGTAATATTGCCTTTATGCAAAAGACTGGTATTAACGCTAATAAAGCGGATGAACAAGGTACGGTTGTGTACTGCCAAAAAGAGGGAAAATATCTCGGTTATATCGTGCTCAATGATGAGGTTAAAAAAGAAGCCTATGATATGGTCCGTTTACTCCACAAAGAAAAAATGGAAGTTATCTTATTAACTGGTGATAAAAATGAAAACGCTTTAGCCTTACAAAAAGAACTCGGTATCGATCGCGTTTATAGTGAACTTACCCCAGAACAAAAGACCGAAATCTTAGAGCAAGAAATGCGTGGAGAGAGTCATAATGTCGCCTTCGTTGGGGATGGCATCAATGACGCTCCAAGTATTATGAGAAGTGATGTCGGATTTGCCATGGGTGCCATTGGTAGTGATATTGCTGTTCAAAACGCTGATGTCGTCATCATGAATGATAATCCTGCTAAGGTTTATCACTCAGTCAAGATTGCTAGAACTGCCCGTCATACTGCGATCTTCAATATCGTCTTTGCGTTAGCAGTCAAAGCCATTGTTGCGATCCTAGTTATCATCTTTAAAGATAAGATTGATATGGCCATTCCAGTTATTGCTGATACTGGTTTAACCGTGCTACTCGTGCTTAATTCCTTATTAATTCTTTATAGAAAGTTAAGCGATAAATAAAAAAGCACGCACCCTTTCTAGCATAAGAGTGCGCGCCAATTGGAATTCTTATTTAGCGAATTGCTCGGCAGTTTCAATACCGATTTCAATCATTCTTAATAAGCCCGATTGTCTTTGTTCAGGTGTGAGCTCATCTTTGATTAAGAAAGAGTCACTAACTGTTAATAGACATAAGGCTTTTTTCTTGAGTTTAGCAGCGTTGCAATATAAGGAGAACGCTTCCATTTCAACCGCTAAAACGCCCATGTCTGCCCATTTCTTCCAGCCTTCTTTATCAGCGTTATAGAAGATATCGCTTGAAAGAACATTACCGACGTGAACTGGGATGTTTCTCTTTCTAGCAGCGTTAACGGCCGCCATTGTTAAATCAAAGTCTGCACCCGCTGAGAAATGTCCGTTTAATTCATATTGGTGAATCCAGTTACTATCAGTAGAAGCCACATTACCAACAATGATATCAAATAGGTTAATATTTTCTTGGTAAGCGCCGCATGTACCAACGCGGATGATCGCATCCACGCCGTAGCGGGAATATAACTCGTATGAGTAGATACCAATGGATGGCATACCCATACCAGAAGCCATAACGCTAATCTTTTTACCGTTTTTGGTGTAACCGGTATAACCGTATATGTTTCTAACACTAGTCACTAACTTGACATCGTGAAGATAAGTATCTGCAATTAATTTTGCCCTTAATGGATCTCCAGGCATTAAAACAACGTTAGCAAAATCGCCAGGATTGGCACTGTTATGAGGTGTTGGCATAATTATTTTTCTCCGTTTCCTTTGTTATTTTACATAACTACAACTTGTTTCTCAATAGAGAATGTCTTTGACCTTTACTAAGTAAACTATTAGACTAATAGAGGTATGAAACAGTTTGCCTTAAATCAAACATATGCAAAAGTTCTCTTAACGATTTCAGAACTCAACAAGAAATCCTATTATCCACTTAACGAAGGAATCTATAAAATACTCACTGGTATCATCGATGATGAAACTAGTCCTTTTATCAACATTCCTTCTTTTGGCACTCTTACATCATTTTCTAGCAAAAGGATTTGCCATTTAACCCTCATGCTTTTTAGGCATGGTCTTGTTGGTAAAATCTTTGATGCAAAAACACAAAAACTCTATTTGAGAACAACCGAACTAGGGGAAGAAGAGCTCGATGCTTTTTATAAAAAACATCACTGTTCATTTTCTAGAAAAAAACCAAAATTAGCCAAAACTATCGTAAAAATTAAGTAGTTTTGGTGTCTATTGTTGAAAATATATTTCTAAATATATATCATTAAAATACGCCGACTTGGCATAAAAGGAACAAAAAATTATGACATTTGCATGGGAACCAGCACCAGAAAGATTACCTTACTTTATCGTTTCGCTAGTAGCGATTTTAATCGTTTATGGAGGATTACTTTTCGTCTTACTTAAAGTAGCAAAACGTCGTGCATCTTTCATCTATCTTGGCGCTTCCTTTACATTGTTCCTTGTCGCTTTCCTTTTCAATCTATCCATCGTTTGCATTTTAGTAGCCTTTATTTCCGCTGCTGGATTAGCGGCTGCCTTCTTTGCTAACTTAGGTGATGTTCGTAAATTCATTGCTAATCCATTCTCAAGAACAACCGCTAAAGTGGCTAACTTCGGTATTGAAAAAATCTACGATTCTCAACAATTATATAAGAACATTGAAACCGCTGTTATTTCTTTATCCAATGCTCGCATTGGTGCCATCATGACATTTGAAAAGAATACCAGCTTAAAAGACATCATTAAAAATGGTGTTCCAGTTCACGCTCCTGTCACTAGTGAAATCCTTCTCACCATCTTCTATCCAGGTACACGTTTACACGATGGTGCAGTAGTGATTCATGGTAACGAAATTGTTGCTGCTAGTGTCTTCTTCACCCCAACAACCAAACCATTCGCTGGTAAATATGGTTCCCGTCATAGAGCGGCCATCGGTATTTCTGAAATCTCTGATGCTATTACCGTTGTTGTTTCCGAAGAAACAGGTCGTATCTCATTCGCGGTTAATGGCGATTTAGAAGCTGTCAATCAAACAAACTTCTTAAGAGTGTTTGAAAACTACATGGGTGATAGTTCCTCATTAAGTGACGAAAACGAAGAAAAATAATGGATAGTAAAGAACTATACGATTACATATTGAAAATCCAATCCATCGCTAAAATCGGATTGGTTTTTTCTAAAGATCCATACGCTATTACTAACTATCAACAGATCAATGATTTGACTTTAGAAATGTTAGAAAAACTGATGGAAATTGAATTTCATCGCCCTAATTATTTCTCGAGGGATATTTATCCTACACCAAGCGTATCTGTGAGAGCGGTTATTTTAAACAAAAATCGCGATAAAGTTTTAATGGTTAGAGAAAGCAATAGTGGTACTTATTCCTTCCCTGGAGGCTGGGCGGATTTATATGATTCTGCTGGTCAAACAGCGATTAATGAATCAAGCCAAGAAGCCGGAGCGGATATCGAACTAGTAAGGTTAGTAGGAGTCCTTACACCATTTAAAACCTCAGTAAGCACTCCTGAATATCTCGTCGTATTTGAAGCTAAACTCAAAGGCGATCTCCACGAACACGAATATGAAACAGATGATGTTGATTGGTTCTCTTTAGATAAACTTCCTCCAATGTCTAGAAAAGTGGGAAAAGAAGAAATTGACCGCATCATTGACGCTATAAAAGCCAACAAAACAATCTTTGACTAATAAATAATCACAAAATGTCCTTAAAAAATAAGGTCATTTTTGTTATGCTATTCTATATGACAAATTTAACAATTCTTGCAAAGTTAACAAATAACAATTCTTGCAAAGTTAACAAATATCCAATTGGCCTTCATCATTATCGTTCCAATTGTGCTTATTTTATTCTCGGCAGTTTGCTTATATTTCCCAATTTCTCACGCTTATAACCGTAAACATTTCCAAATTCATTATTACAAAAGAGTGTACAAGGTCGCTTTAGAAAATGATTACTTTTTAATCAATCAATTCGTTTTCAAAATCGATTCCAATAAACTCGCTAATGTCGATCACATCTTATTCGGAAATAAATACATCTACGTTCTTTCTAGCAAATATTATCAAGGTGATTTAGTTGGCAAATACCATGACAAGTCCCTTATTTTCATCTCACATCGCGGTAAAAAATGCTACACGGATAACCCGTTTAATCAAGTCAAAACTTTAGCGAGCAAGTTATCTTCATCCACTGGTATCGATGCTTCTTTAATGATTGGTATCGTCTTAGTCAATGATGACTGCAAAGTCGCAGTGCAAAGCGATTCCAAACAATTTTATATCATTCAAAGAAAGCGCTTCGCTTCTTTAATTAAGGCTATTGAATCTCGTCCGGTGGGGGAGATCAATCAAACCCAATTACAAAAAGCGGTTCTTTCAATCGCTAAACAAAACAAGAGGAAGAAAGACTAATGAAAGAATCCATTACCAAAATTTCTTTTCTTCGTTTTAAAAGTAACATCCTCACTTATATCGCTATCGGCTTGATGTGTGGTTTGTTTTTTATCTTGGTGTCAGCCTTATCTTTTATCGATGAATTAATCTTTATTCTCGCTATTCCTTTATTAGCCTTACCAATGCTATTTGCTTCGCACATTGCTTCCTATTTATTAGAGATGGATCAACAAGTGACAGCGGGCTCTTTTTTCCGCTACTTCGTTAGCTTTTATAGACCACAGTTTAGAGGTGCTTTTCGAGCCATCTTATCTTTCTTAATTTCTTTAGCGGTTTATTTCTGCTTAATGATGTTATCGTACTTCGTTTTGTTCTTTGTTTTCAAAGGACATTATGGAGATACCTTCACTAATGCGGTCAATAATTTAATCGCTCTTTATTCTTCAGGAGCGACATATGAAGAACTATTAAATTCGCTTAAGGAAAATGGTGGAGTTTTATTAACCTTCGTTTCCTTTATTGCCGCTATGCCATTGCCATTTAGCATTGTGACATTTATTTGTTTCACTTCCTATAACTCAATTGCTTTATATTACCGCGCTAATTTGGCTAGTGGTGCTCCTTCTTTATTACGCTTAGGTATTTCTATTGCCTATCGCGATTTTCGTAAGACCATGCTTAAAGACTGGTTAAAACTCAATTTCTGGCTTATCTTATTGCCTTTAATTGGATGCGCGGTCGCAGGCGCGATATGCGTATTCGCTACTAAAACATATACATTGTTACCACCAGCGGTCACCGTTGGAGCGTTCGTCCCACTCGTGTTCTTTCTTCCATTTTATTTTCCTAATATGGAAGTTTTATATCATCGCTATGAAGAATCCTTTAAAGAAGGCAATAAAAAAGCCATCGAAATCTTCCTTGAACGCATTTCAAATAGCATTGAATTAAGCGAAGAAGAAAAAAGAAAACTAGAAGAATCCTTCAAAGATGATAGTGAAAAGAACGAATAAAAAAACCTAGACATTTAAGTCTAGGTGATTCTCTGTCTGGAGCAAGTGACGGGAATCGAACCCGCATATTAACCTTGGCAAGGTTACGTTCTACCACTGAACTACACCTGCATTTGGATTTCCAAATCGCGCCTAATTATTATAGCAAAACCAAAATATCTTGCAATACTAACTTAAAAAACTTTTTAGAGGTGAAAATATGATTACAAACAAACAACTCGCTGACTTAATATTTCCAAATGTTAAAGAGACAGTCGATGATCTAGAAAAAAGATATCCAGAAAGAAACCTTCCTGAAGGCGCGGAAGTGACAAGATTTGCCCCAAGCCCAACGGGCTTCTTACATACTGGTTCTCTTTTCACATCGATGATCTGCCGTAAAGTCGCTACTCAAAGTAATGGTGTTTTCTATATCAGACTTGAAGATACCGATACCAAAAGAGAAATCGCTGGTTCAGGTGAACAACTCTTAGAACAACTTCATATTTTTGATGTTAATCCTGATGAAGGCTATTTAGGTAATTCTGAAAAAGGTAATTACGGCCCATATATCCAATCTAAACGTGCGGATATCTACTGCGTAGCAATTAAGCACCTCTTAGAAGAAGGTAAAGCCTATCCATGTTTCTGCACCTCTGAAGATTTAGAAGCCCTTCGCGCGGAACAAGAAAAACAAAAATTAAATCCAGGTTATTATGGAGAATTCGCTAAATGCCGTAATCTCACTAATGAAGAGAAATATGAAAGAATCAAAAACGGCGAAAAGTTTGTCATCCGTTTCAAAAGTAACGGCAATCACGAAAATAAAATCACTGTCACTGACTTAGTCAGAGGCACATTTGAAATCGCCGAAAACGATCAAGATATCGTTATCTATAAGAGTGATGGTTTACCAACCTATCACTTCGCTCACGCAGTGGATGATCACTTCATGAGAACCACAACCGTCATCCGTGGTGAAGAATGGGTCGCATCCTTACCAATTCACGTTGAATTATTCGCCGCTTTAGGTTGGAAAGCTCCAAAATACGCTCACTTACCAGTCATCATGAAAGTTGATGAAGAAACAGGTAATAAGCGTAAGTTATCTAAACGTAAAGATAAAGAAGCCGCTGTTAGTTACTTCATCGAAGATGGTTATTTACCAAAATCATTAATCATGTATTTAATGACCATCGCTAATTCTAACTTTGAAGAATGGATTTTAAATAACAAATTCGAAGGTATGGAAAACTTCACATTCTCATTTAATAAAATGAATAATGAAGGTGCCTTATTCGATATGGGTAAACTCAACTTCTTTGCGAGAGAAATCCTAGTGAAATATAACAAAGATGAATTCACAGATTTAGCCTATAAGTACGCTAAAGAATATAATCCAGAACTCAAAAAGGCTATTGAATACAATAGAGATTATTTCGCTAGCATCATGAATATCGATAGAGAAAAAGCCAATCCAAGAAAAGACTATGAAAAGTTTGGTAATATCTTAGATATCATTGGTTTCTTTTATGAAGAAGGCTATCAAAAAGCTATCCAAGAACCATTACCATTCAATGAAAAATTCTCTAAAGAAGATTTAAAAGAAGCCTTAACTGCCATTAAAGAAAAACTCAACGTTAACCAAGATGAACAAATCTGGTTCAACAACTTAAAAGAAATCGGTACTTCATTAAATTACGCTGCCAACAATAAGGAATACAAAGCTAATCCAGAAGCCTATAAAGGCAGTATTGGCGATTTAGCGGAAATCCTCCGTATTACCTTAACTGGTAGAAAGAACGCTCCAAACCTTTGTACAGTTATGTATATCTTAGGTAAAGAAGAAACCAATAGACGTATTGATACCGTTATTTCTTTACTAAAATAAAAACTCGGGAGTATAATTACTCCTGCTGGTCCTATGGAGAAGTGGCTTAACTCATCGCCCTCTCAAGGCGACATTCACGGGTTCGAATCCCGTTGGGATCACCAAATCGATAAATACTCGCTATTTCTTGTTTGAGAAAAGCGAGTTTTTATTTATCGACCTTTTTGTGGCGCTATGATTAGACCGAGGCACAAGAAAAGAGGTTACTTTTTATTAATAAATGTTTGTGTTATATTTTCCTTATCTATGAAAAAAGTATTTCTATTGTTACCATTCCTTGCTTTTTCTCTTTGTGGTTGTACGCATGATAGCAAAACAAATAATCCTACCTCAGGATCTATTAACGACAGCATTACAACTGTAAATTTAGACTTGTCTAATTTTGAAAGATATATAAGTTATACAAAAAAAGAAGGTTTTACAGGCGCTGGTGGCTTTTCGCCATATGAAGCATGGCTAGAGTTTGAAGGGTTGTTATCCATTGGAGTGTATGATGTTACAGTTACTTACGTGGTTGGTGACACTCCATATAATTTTAAATTGGATGTTTCAGGTGGAGGAAAAACCGACTATTTTGATAGAAACGCTAGCTGTGAAATCACGAAAGTATCTGGCACTGTTTCTTATCGGCTTTAATCAGCATTAGGTAGGCATATAGATATATCTAACGTATTTTTCACACATATTATTTCTAAGAATTGAGTCGAACTAATAAATTATGGAAGCGTTATATATTGTTTCAATTGTTATCTTTGTTGTTCTTCTTATCATAATAATTCCTTTTGCGATTAAGCGAAAAAGGGAACACCTATCAGGAGAATATGGTGAAAGAAAAACATCTGAACTCTTGTCTGATTTGCAGTTAGAAGATGAAGTGATAATCAATGATTATATCGCTAGCAGGAATAGAAAAAATTCTTCTTCAATTCAAATAGACCATATTTTTATTTCCCACAAGGGAATCTTTGTTATTGAAACCAAAGATTATCGAGGAAGAATATATGGCTCGAAAGAACAAAACAACTGGACACAAGTTTTAGCTTATGGAGAAGTGAAAAACAAACCATATAATCCAATCAAGCAAAATGAAACACATTGCCAATATGTTGGTAGATTATTAGATTGGAAATATCCAATTTACAATGTTGTTATCTTTATTAAAGCAGATATAAAAAGAGTCAGTGGTGCAAGCGGTTTTGTATTTGATCCATATTCATTTAGAAGTTGGTATAAATATATGTCCACAAACCCTAAAATGACTTCGCAAGCTATTCAAACCATCAAACAGCAAATACTTAATGAAATGAATAGAATGCAAATTACAAAAGAAGAACATATACGTAATGTTCAAAGAAATCGTGAATAAAACGTATTATTGATTACTTTATTAATAGGAACTACAATTTTGACTAGTCAGTAGGTAAGAGGAATGGAAAGCTTAAAAGAATTCATTGAGAAACATTCTAAAAGTAAAGAAAAAACTTCCTCATTTGTGGAGTATCTTTATTCTTTGATGGATAAGTATGGTTTTGATAATGCTGCTGATTTATATAATAAAGCCAATATTTCTAGGCAACTTTGGTCATCAATCATCTCAGAAAAATCCAATCCTTCACTTAATGTTTGTTTAAAAATTGCGTTCGCTTTAAATGTCAATAATCACGAATGCAAATATCTATTAAAGAAAGCAGGATATACATTAGCCTCTTCTAATAAATATGCACTTATCATTAGATACGCTATTGAGAATAAGATATACGATATCTATGAAGTTAATAAATTATTAGAAAATAATGGTTATGCTGATTCTCTAATTATTTAGAAATAATTAAATGTGGTCGAATCAATTGTCAAATGCGATTTGACCTTTTTTAATATCTTTTTTCCTATAATTGCGGTGTCGAAAGGGGAAAAGACAAATGAATGAGAACTTAAAAAAGATTCATGCATACTTAATGAGCAGAGGAACCAGCGAGAAAGCTTTGTTGGCCGCTGATAAATCTTCCGTTTATCTAGCGATGGAAATTATGGAATATGCTCACAAAGATCAAAAAAGAGAAAATGGTGAAGAATATGCCAACCATCCTGCCAGATGCTTAGTCACTTATCGCGATTTAATTGGTCTCAGCCCAGAAGGGAACGGAAATATTGATGAGGATTTAATTTGTCGATGTCGTGTACCATTTAAGGGTGTACAAGAAGTGTGCTTGCTTCATGATGTGATTGAAGATACAGAATTCACAATAGAAGATATTAAGGATATATACACTGAATGTGGCTTAGAAGAATACTTCATCATGTATATTGAAGATGCTCTTACGAGAATTACTCACGATAAGACAGTTGATTATGCCGACTATATTAAAATCTGTCTAAGAAATCCTATTTCAGCTTTAGTGAAAATGCTTGATTTGAATGATAATCTTAATGTCCTAAGTTTAACTAGATACGACGAAGAGAGATATCATAGGGCACAAGGGTATCTATTCTATACTTTAATCATTAATGATGCTTATCATTTTATTGAGTGTGCTAATGAATATCGAAATGCATTAAACGAAGACAAACTATTGACAAACTAACCAAATAGTGGGGATAATCAGTTATACATATAAACCGATGAAGTGGAATAGTAACTTCCAAAAGTAATTGATAGAGAGTTCTGGGTTGGTGTAACAGAATAATTGCTTGGAAGCGAATGGACCAATGAGGGCGACTAATACTCGACGGCATCACTCCGTAACCATGTGATAGTGTATGTTAGTACACGAAACCCCTAAGGTGGCATAGTAAAAGATTTTTAAGCTTTTATCCTTTCGGGAAAAAGCTTTTTTGTTTAATAGGAGAAGAAAATGAAATTCTTAGAAATGGTCTTTCGATGGTGAAAACATAGGGACGTGTCGTCTATTTTTCACTATTAACTATTTTTAAGAAAGAAGGATTTATAAAATGAAAAAACTATTTAAAACAATAATTATGGCCTCAGCGTTTGCCTTAAGCGCTTTATCTTTTACAGCATGTAATTCTAGTAAGAAAACCATTGGTATTATTCAATTTGGAAGCCATGAATCATTAAACGATTGCTATAACGGTATGGTTGAAGGCTTAAAAGAAGAATTAAAAGATACTTTTAATGATTATTATATCGATAGACAAAACAGTAACTTTGATGCTTCTTTAAGCGCTGCTCAAGCTAATACATTTGTTAGCAAAAACGCTAGCATCATCGGTGCCATTGCTACCCCAAGTGCCATGGCGGCTGCCAGTGCTGCCAAAGGCAGTATCCCAGTTATTTACTGTGCTGTCAGTGATCCAGAAGCCGCAGGTTTAACATCGATGAATAATGTTACTGGTTCCAGTGACTTATTAGATTTTGATTCGCAATTAGAATTAATTAAAACATTCATCCCAACCGTTAGTAAGATTGGTGTCATGTATACTCTTGGTGAGGCTAATTCTATTAGCCAAGTCAAAACACTAAAGGAAAAGGCCCAAGCCTTAAGCCTTGAAATCGTCGAACAAACCATCACTAACGCTAGTGAAATTCCAACCGCGACAGATACCTTATTAAATAAGAATATCGACTGCATCACTAACTTAACTGATAACACAGTTGTCGGTGCGTTAGATATCATCTTACCTAAGACCAACGCTAAAAAGATTCCAGTCTTCGGTAGTGAAATCGATCAAGTTAAATCCGGTTGTTTAGCCAGTGCCTCATTAGATTATGTCACTCTTGGTAAAAGAACTGGTGAAATCATGGCGAAAGTCTTAAAAGGCGAAGCCAAAGTTAGCAATGATATCGCTATTAAGATTGACGATAGTTTCAATTGCTATTCTGCTAAAGTCGCAGAAGCTTTAGACATCACCTTACCAGATGTTCAAGAAATGAGAAACGTTGATTAATCATGGTCTTAAATATTATTTTCAACATCTTACAACAAGGACTATGCTATGCGATTGTGGCATTAGGGGTTTATATCTCTTATAAGATACTTAACTTTCCTGATTTAACAGTCGATAGTTCTTTCCCATTAGGCGCAGTAGTGTGCGTGGGTTTAATTCAGGCCGGTTGTCCGTTTATTATCGCGACAATCGCCGCTTTCTTCGCGGGTACATTAACTGGTTTTATTACCGGTTTCATACACGTGAGATTTAAGATTAGTCCTTTGCTATCTGGTATTATTACCATGACTGCATTATTATCAATCAATCTAGCCTTCTCTCAAGGTAGAACCTTAATCCCATATGGCGATAAAGTCACATTATTTAATAATTCATTTACCAAACTATTTGGTAATAACTTATCTTTAATCGCTTTAGCGAATATCATCATCCTTTTAGTGATAGTCATCATTATCAAAGTCTTAATGGATTTATTCTTTAAGACAAAAAGAGGCTATATGCTTAGAGCAGTGGGTGATAATGAACAAATGGGTATCTCCTTAGGCGCTAACAGTGGTTTTTATAAGATATTTGGTTTATGCCTTGCTAATGGCTTAGTCGCCTTAGCAGGCGCTATATATAGCCAATATATGAACTATTTTGATAACACATCAGGTACCGGTATGGTTGTTATCGCTTTAGCGAGTGTCATTATCGGTGTGGCAATATTCAAAAATGTTAGATTCATTAAAGGCACAACTGCAGCAATTATAGGTGCGCTCATCTATACCAGTGCTTTAAACATTGTTATTGCCTTAGGTGTACCAACCACATATTTAAAACTCGTGATGGCGTTATCATTCTTAGTCATACTCGTACTTAATCTATTTGTCTTCTCTAAAGATAAGAAGGGCAAGAAAGGAGAGAATAAACATGTCTAATCTCCTCTCGCTAAAAAACATTTATAAAACATTCAACACCGGCACGATTGATGAAATGGCTTTATTCACCGATTTTAATCTTGATATTAATGAAGGAGAATTCGTTTCTATCGTCGGTAGCAATGGTTCTGGAAAAACCACAATTCTTAACATTATCAGTGGCACGACCCCCTTGGATCAAGGTTCCATCTATCTAAAAGATGAGAATATTACCAAGATG
>CADCCA010000005.1 GCA_902799855.1 uncultured Erysipelotrichaceae bacterium
ATGGGGAAAACAAAAGGACTGTCTCCATTAGCTTATAGACAACAGTCCTTTGTTCAATTAGGATATTAGAAGCAAGTCCAACTTTTGGGTCTCACTTCAAATTGGAGCGTTTTTGTTTTGTTAAGAGTAATTGAGTTTATTATTTGAGTTCTTTCTCGAGTAGAGGCCGATTCGCCATATAGACCTGTTTCATCATCGTCTAACATTTCCATAACTCTTGAATTATAGAATCTGTTTCTTGCGTATTGGCAGACATATTTAATTCTATATGTTTTCTCGAAGTATGGATTCGCAATATTCTCTCAATGGTTTGATTTCTGTGGTTGCACATTTCCACACTTCTGATCCATTAGCAGAACCATAACTATGAACAATGATGTTTCTCATTCCCACTATATCTCCCCATGGCTGTTGATTATACTTTTCTACAAAAGCCTTAGATAATTTATTTGCTGTTTCACCAATTTGAATGATGTTGAAGCAGACAATATCATTTAAATCTTGGTTAATATCGAATGCCTTTTTAGTGATGTTTTCAATTTTTTCTTCGATTCTTTTGCAAAATTCTATAATGCGTTCTAGGACGTCTATTTCTCTGACGCTTAGCATATTTTAATCATATCCTCCTCTATATTCTTCTTGAAGCGTTCTCTTAATTTAGAACCAATAGTTACAACATCAACTTTTTTACCCAATGCTTCTTCGAATTCTCTCAATAACCCGGCTCTTTTGAGAAGTGTGTCAACATCACCTGAGGAGCAATAAATGTCAACATCGCTTTCGGTATTGGCTTCACCTCTAGCGTAGCTACCGAAGAGGTAAACATCTTTGATTTTGTGTTTTAAGACTACTGGTTTAATTAATTCTTTGATTTGTTTAATAGATAAAATACCTGAATCAATATCTCTTCTTATGAGATTGGTAATATATGCGTTTTTACTTTCGACACTATCTAGTCTCTCAATTAAATCGATATCGCTTTTCTTTACCCTAAATTGATAAGACTTATAGTTTTCTTTATTGTAATTTGAAATATATTCAACGATGTTATAAGACATATTATCACCCCATCTGCAACTATATGATAGCATATATGTTAGCATATGTAAATATAACGGGAAAAATATAGAGTTATACTATAAGTTAAAAAGTTTGATATAATTAGTTTGTCAAAGGTGGAGAATCAGTGCGCGACCACGACGCATCTAGCGATAGATGGCTACGGCGATCCAGGATGGTAACTGCCCTGGTTGACAAACAAAAAAGTGTTCCAGAATGAATGGGACACTTTTTGTTTTATTGATTTAACAACTTAATTGCTAAGCAGATGACCTTAGTAGCGGTTTCTAATTCTTCAATGGATAAGAAGGTAGGAGCGATTCTAATATGAGAATTAGATGGATCTTTACCATACGGATAAGCGCTTCCCGCTTTAGTTAAGGTCACACCCATCTCTTTGCATTTCGCTACAACTTCTTTGGCTTTATTTGGAACATATAAGGAAATGAAGTAGCCACCAGTTGGTTTGCTCCATGTCGCTAGACCTTTTAATTCTTGATCAAATAGTTTTAAGACCATTTCAAACCTTGGTTTCATAATAGCAGCATGTTTCTTCATATGTTCATTAATGGTCTTTTTATCCTTTAAGAACAAAGCGTGTCTTAATTGATTTAATTTATCGAAACAGATTAATTGATATTGAAGATAATTTAGATAATCTTTCTTATTGTTTTCACTACATCCTAAAGCGGAAACTCCACTCCCTGGGAAAGTCATTTTAGAAGTTGACGCAAAAACATACACGAGGTCTTCGGTTTTATTCTTTTTACATTCATCGTAGATATTTAATACTGGCTCTTCTATTCCGTTAAAAGATAACTGAGAAACATAGGTATTATCCCAATAGATTCTAAAGTCTTTAGCGGCGGGTTTTAATCTCGCAAATCTTTTGACCACTTCATCAGAATAAATGATACCGGATGGATTGGAATATTTAGGAACGCACCAAATACCTTTAACAGATGGGTCTTTAATATATTCTTCGATTAAGTCCATATCTGGACCAAAATCATCCATTGGAATATTAATCATTTCAAAACCAAATGATTCGGTCATTGCAAAATGTCTATCATATCCTGGAACAGGACATAACCATTTGATTTTTTCTTGTTTAGAGAATGGAAGATTACCGTTTATTCCTTGGATGAAGGACTTCGCTAATAAGTTATGCATGATATTCATGCTAGAAGCGCCACATACAATGATGTTTTCTACTGGCATGTCTAAAATATCAGAGAATAGCTTTTTGCATTCTGGGATGCCTTCTAGAGCACTATAGTTACGGCAGTCTATGTCTTCATCAAAACAATTGGTTTTAGAATTAACGATATCTAACATCGGTAAAGAAAGATTCAATTGCTCTGGGCATGGTTTGCCTCTGGCCATATTGATGTTTAATTTTTGATTAACGTATTGTTGATATTGTTTTTCTAGGTCATTCATAATGCTATTAGTGTATCACAACTCAATATAGAAAAACCTAGATTTTTCATCTAGGACATTCTTTGTTGATAATTATGACTAATAACGAAGCAAATAGATCGTTTTTGGGGCATAGTTATTAAATGAGATATTATATCCATCTCTATAATAGAGCAAATCAAGTCTAATATTTGTTGCTCTCATTAAATCATCATATTGATCAAAACTCCACCCAGCATAATATTGTTCCCCATTAAGAGTGTAACTTACATCTGGAATAATAATTTCATATTTATTTTCATCTTCTTCTCGGAACGTAAAGAAAACATAGCGATAGCCGTTATAAATATGCCGATTCACAGTAGAAGCACTTAGATTGCTAACAGATGATAAAGAAACTGAAGTTTGTTGAGTCGCTCCACTCTTCTTATAAAAACCATCAACGATGAGTTTTGTGAAATCAAATGAGGCTAAGGCAGATACATTAGCTGGAGTGTTATCTGTGGCAAATAGTCTATTTTCGTTAGATTCTTCTAAAACATAGCTTAGCGATGAAGAAGTGGCGACAAAATAGTATTCGCTTCTGTTATAGCTTTCATTATAGCCATAGAAGCAAGCATAAACATTAAGACTACAAAGAGCGGTTAAACGATATGCGTAGCCATATTTACAGTTTTTATAATCTAAATCAAAAGATACTTCGTTGTTTGCAATATTTGTTTTTGTATTAGCGGGATTATTGCCATAGACTTGTGTTTCGTATCCTGTCAGTTTTGATTCAAAGGCTGTCTCTAGCTCCTGTTGGCGTGAAGATTTAGGGAAATAACTAGATGCACTACAGGCTGCAGCGTGTTGTTTAAATACTGCATCCGCTCTAAATTCGATGTCTCCAAACCTATTATCTATTCCATCAGCGTAGGCATCTGTTGCCTTCATTGATACTTTAATTGGAAGACCTGTATATGTCACTGATTGACCAAAAGCAACAGGGACGTTATCGATTTTGCCCATTTTATAAGCGAAGACTGGTTTACCATCTAAGACATTATCAATAGCGAACGCTAGTTGTTGTTCGTTGGTGTTTTGTAAATATAGAAGATCTCCTGTATCTTCATATGTATTCACCATGTCTTCACCAGAACTATCGTATTTTAAAGAACCTTGAGATACCCAAACTGAATCAACTTTCTTGAACACTTCCCATGATATGGTATTCAAATATAAATCGCCATCTTTGCCAAGGTTGGCTTCTGGATTGTTTTCTCCTGTATACCATGTAGCACCATCTTTACCCGGTTCACCTTGGGGGCCTTGAGAGCCAGTCTCTCCTTGCGGGCCTTGGCTTCCTTGTGGACCTTGCTCACCTTGCGGACCTTGACTACCTTGAGGGCCTTGTTCTCCTTGGGGGCCTTGAGAGCCTGGAATGCCTTGAGAACCTTGGGGGCCTTGACTACCTTGAGGACCCTGCTCTCCGTTAGCACCGTTAGTGACGGTAAATGTCGTAGTTGTGCCATTGCTAAAAACAATTGTGTACGTATCCACTAATCCATCGCTTCCTGTTTTAAGAATTGAGATAATAGAAACACCATCACTGCCATCTTTTCCTGGAAGACCTTGCGAGCCAGGAATACCTTGGCTACCTTGAGGTCCTTGCAAACCTGGAAGACCTTGTTCACCTTGCGGACCTTGTTTACCGCCACAGGCGACAAGAGATAAAGATAAAACGCTTAAAATAGTAAGAAAAGATAATGTCTTTTTCATAGTGAGAATCCCCTGATTATTTACATTGTAAATTAATGGCCTATATCTTGAAAAGAAGGAAACTTATATTATGTCTTATGAAATCTTTTTGATTAGATAGTCAATTCTTTCTTTAACAGCGTTTGTAATAGCGAGGATTCTTTCTTTATCTAGATACTTGGATTCCAGTTTTAAGAACCAACTAGCAATATTATTCTTCACATATTGCAAATCTTTAATATTTAACCAATCATACGAACTGACAAGATTTAATTGTTCCAATAGATCGCTTTTAAATGGTTTTGATTCAATATCTTTAAACGGTTTAATATCCGCATTAATTTTGTTAAAGCCAAAAGAAGCACCGCTATCAAATATTGGTGATGGGCCAATATATTCTAATGTTTTTGCATTTCTGATCACACCGAAGTTATTAAAGTGTCTATCTTCATTAGCGATAATAAAATCAAAAACGATTAACTTATCTAGATATTGTTGAAATCCTTTTATGCCTAAAGCTTCAGCGCATCTAATTAGGTGAGTATAGTTTGAATCGTTGTTGCTTTTTTTGAGCGTTTTATTAATGAGATAAGCACTGACGAGATCTTCATCTTGTTTGACAAAATCTTGGCATTCGGAATATGGATAACTAGCAATTTCCACTAGTGAATAGTTAACACATGGTAGATGAAGAGCCTTTGCAATCTGACAAGCAACAACTTCGTTATAAGGTTCTTGTCTAAATGGGTTTGAACCACCTTTGATTAGTATTCTTTGGCCGTTTGATATTTTCCATCTCTTTTTGAGGTTACCTGTTGAAGTATTATCGGGAGAAGATAAATCTAAGTCTTTATTCTTAAGTTCTCCACCCAATAACAATTCTCCTACATCATCTGAGAAATCATTATTGAAGAAATTAACATCTTCCCATCTCATATCTTTATTTTTTGGTTTGATCCAATATTGGTCAGATAAACTAAGGCCATAGCATTTCAATAATAGCGATTGAGGATTAGCGATTTCTAATTTATCAAATATATCTTTGATGCCAGATCTGGAAAGAGGGATGCTTCTTTCGTTCCACCACTCCGCTAAATTGTCGGAATCTAGACCTCTTTTATTATCAAATGAACCGGTTGGTAAATGTTCTATGGAGTATAAAGTTCCAGTGCCTTTGATGTAACCCTTATCGTCAAATAATAAATCCACTACTTTTTCATTGAGGTGCATCAAAGTGAAAGAGGTAATATAACCACGCTTAAGAGCTTTTAGTTCTTGCTCTAGTTTTTGCCTTTCTTTGATGAGAGCATCTAGTTTAAGAAGTTCTTCATTATTTAGATATTTGCTTAACTTCTTTCCGCTCTCACTCCATTGATGATAATAGTAAAAAACTCCACCAATCCTTTTTACGGATATATATCCTCTTGGGAGTTTGGCGATTTTATCATTTAAGTCGTTGATTAAAGCAATTGTTTCTTTTTCCATGGCTTTATTATACCCCTTACTAACCCCTTTGTTAACCCCCTTTTTAACCCCCTTACTAACCCCCGTGCAATAAAAAAAACAATACCTATGGTATTGCTTTGTTTAGTTTTGCTATTTTTAATTAAATGCTGACAGTTTGTACAATGTGTTCTTGCCAATCATTTGGTATCTCTAGTTTGACATTACTATAAGACATTGTAGCCACTTCAGTTTTCTTTTGATTATCAGCGGTGAGATAAGTAGCGTTATAACTAATAAAGAGTTCATTTGAATACTTATAGGTATAATCAATCTTTTTAATAGTGTCGTTATTTGCTTCACCATTATATGTATAAGATATTTTAGCGGTCAAATTACCTTCTTTAGCGGTATAAAAATGTTGCTCTTTATTGTAATTATCGCTTGATCCTAGATAATCTTGACGGGCATATGTAATGTTATTACACAAACCAGTTATTTCTTTAATGAAAGAAGATTGTTTAGATAGAGCGTTTTCATATTCAGAGGATTGGCCAGACTTGGTATAGGCTTTGATATCGTATTCATTTTTTGATGGGTTATATGTTTTGATATAAAGGACTTGTCCAGCTTCCACAGTGGTAAAAACCATTAAAGATTTTGAGGCTTTATAGGCATTAGTTTTGCTAGTTTGGTTTTCTTCACGAGACACCATATAATCGCTACTATTTAAGCGAACATATTTATAGCGGATAGTTTCTTTACTTCCATCAGCGTTAGAGTTACTGGTGTAGGAAAAAGAATAGGCAGTGACCGCTAATTGGCTATTTAAGATATCTTCTGAAATCTTACTAGCCTCTTCTTCAGTGGTTTCTTTGCCCAAAGAAGAACAAGCGGATAACGCTATAACGGGAATGAATAATAATAGTTTTTTAATGTTCATAACTAATTACCGTAGTTTTTATAACTTGGATCGATGATGCAAAGTTCAGAATAATTATCGATTTCAGTAACATCAGATTTCTTACAGTCTCTGACTTCAATCTTAAAGTCTTTTCTAAAGATGGTTAATGGGACATTATCCCAATATCTTTCTTTGCCACCTCTAGAGTTAAAAGCTTTAACAACATCTTCTCTGAGTTTCGCACTATCTTGCTCATTCCAATAGGAAATGCCGATCATATGCCAGCAGTTTTCTCCCCCGATTGCCACTCTTTCGATATAGCCTTTCTTTTTGAAGAAGCACCAGTCATCTGTTTCAGAGACATAAGCACCTAAATAGTTAGAAGCATATTGATATTTAGTGATGACTTCTGGATTAGACACTACTAAGTCAGCTTCACAGATATAGCATCTATCAATGACGTCTTTAGCGGCGAATATAGAAGAGATGTTATTGGATTCGTTATAGATGGGGTTTTCAATGAACTTTAATGATGGATATTTTTCTAATAATTGAGAGAATTGTTCTTTCTTATAGCCAACCACGATTGTGATATTGGTAATATCTTTAGCGTACAACGCATCTAATAAGGTATCGATAATACGAACTCCATTAACTTTTACTAATGGTTTTGGAGTGTCTAAAGTAACTGGCGCCATTCTGGAACCAAAGCCTGCGGCAATAACCACTGCTTTTCTGACTTTAAATGGCTCTAATAACTTATAGCCTAAATCAGTGATGGCAATGCTCTTATCATTAGCGATGTTAATGACATCCTCTTCAATGAATTCGTTAATGATTTTATTGGTGGTACCTAATGATAAGGTGACTCCATCAGCGATTTGCCTTTGTGTTAAAGGCTCATTTAAGTGTTCTTCAATATAAGTGAGAACATTGAATTGGAAACGTGTTAAAGACATATCTTTACCCATCCTTTCTTTTTTATTTAATTTCTTTAAAAAACTATTTAATGTATCAAAGCCGATTTTCGCGGCAATATTGACCAAAAGAATAATTGCAGAGACAACTGCTTGATTTTCATATTGTCCTTGTAATTCATATGTATTAATAGAGACTGATAAAGGAGTTGTATCTGGAGAACATAATAAACTAACAGCGGAAATGGTAATCATGCTGTTAATAAATAAGTATGAAAACATTGAGACTATCGTAGATATGGAGTTAGGCACCATCACTTTGAAGAACAGAGAGAAACGAGAAATACCTAAAGTATCACCGACTGTTTCGTAGTCTTTATTAATCTTTTCAAAAGCATTCTTCGCCATTAAGTATGGGGAAGAGAAATAGTGAATGATATTGACCACCACTAAGATAAAGATGGTTTCTGCAAAGAAGCCTCTAGTGTCTTTGAATAAATAGGAGAAACCTAGACCTAAAACTAAGCCTGGTACTGCAAGCGTTGAAACCGCGACTAAATGGATGACTTTTTTTAATTTACCTTTAGTTCTAACGGCAGCGTAACCAGTGATATAGGCAAATGCTGTACCTAATAAACCCGCTAACAAAGAGATAACTAAAGAGTTAACCAAGAATGGACCAGCAGAAACACTAGCGTAAGGAGAGAATGCATCAGCGTAATGAGCAAAGGTAAATGTCATATCGCTTGGGAAGCGTTCCACAAATGAAATCATTAAGAAGACAAATTGTGGGATGAATAATAATAAAGAAACTAATACTGAGGCAACAATAGTAATGATATTAAATGATTTACTTGGGCCAATTAATGATTTACTAGCGACACCACTACTTTGTTCTTTATTGAAAATATCAACAATAAAGGCTGCCACTGCTGGCATTAATAAGAACATGGAGATAATGGCACTTCTACCACTTAACGGATTAGCGTTAAATTCTTCGATTAAAAAGACTGGTAAAGTTGGGAATTTACTACCTGCAACTTCAGTAGGAAGACCATAATCTGCAAATATTAAAGTGAAAGAAGCGAAAAACGCTGAAATAAGCGTTGTTTTTAAATAAGGTAAGGTAATTCCAAAGAATGACTTAAATCGACTAATACCGAGCGTATTAGCGGCATCATAGACACTTTTATCTTCGTAAAGAAGAGAATCATAAATTAATAAGAAAGAAACTGGAAAAGTAAAGACTACCGATCCTATTGTTAAAGGTAGGAATCCTTTGTTATCAATTTTGATTTTGAATAATAAATCTAATAAACCACCAGTACCAAATAAGTTTTTAATGCCTAAACCAATAGATAAGGTTGGAATAAGCATTGGTAAAGTTAAACCTAAAATATACCATTTCTTTCCTTTGATATTAGCGCGAGTTAATAAGTAGGCAATTATTGTTGATAAGATAACTGATATGACTGCCCCTAATAAGGAATAAAGAATTGAGTTAAGGATTGAACTACCTAATTTAGCGTGGTTAAAGATGTAATTAATATCATTACCATTCGCCTTAAATAAGGTAAAGATTAATGGGAGAAGCAAAAACAAAAAGAGGATTGCTATTAATCCAATATGTAAATATGTGGAAGGAGTAATCTTCTTAAAGAATTTCTTCATATTTATTTCGTGCTATCGATAATGGCTTTGGCCTTTTCATCTAAATGATTGACCACGAATTTTTGGACAAAATCATTAGCGGGGTGCTTATAAATATTGTTTGGTGTATCGTATTGAACGATATGAGATTCATTCATGACAATAATTCTATCAGACATAGAGAAAGCTTCTTCTTGGTCATGAGTGACATAGATCATTGTTTTATTGAGTTTCTTTTGTAATTCTTTGATTTCTTTTCTAAGTGACATACGGATGTCAGCGTCTAAGGCCGCCATCGGTTCATCAAAAAGAATGATGTCTGGATTAAGCGCTAAAGTTCTAGCGATAGCGACACGTTGTTGTTGACCACCACTCATTTTGCTTGGTCTTTTATTAGCGAAGTCGCTTAAACCAACTGTAGCTAAAACATCATCTACTCTTTTTTTGATTTCTTCCTTTGGAAGTTTTTGACATTTTAAAGCGTAGGCAACGTTATTATAGACATTCATATTTGGGAACAAAGCGTAGTTTTGGAAAACTAATCCCATTCCTCTTTTACTTGGTGAGTTATTAGTGATATCCACACCATCTTTTAAGATTTCACCAGTATCTGGTTTTTCAATACCAATGAGTATTTTTAAAAGAGTGGTCTTACCACAGCCTGAACTACCAAGGATGGAAACAAATTCGCCTTCGTTAACTTCAAAAGAGATGTCTTCTAAGACGATTTGACCGTTATATTTCTTATTAACGTTAGATACGTTGATTTTCTTATTTAAAAGTTCCATGCGTCTAATAACTCTTGCTTATAATCTGGGTCTAAAAGGTTTTTCATTGCTGTGTAATCAACACCATAATCAGATGGTGATTTCCAGTTTTCCACTGTTACTTTGCCCATATATTCTGATTTATAAATGGTTTCAGGAACGATTTGGCAGTTATCTAAGTAATTGACTGTATTAAAGAAGTAGTCATAGACTTCTTTGACTTCTGGTCTATTTTGCTTGCCGTTGATCATGCCCATTGTGTATAAGGTATATGGTGAACCTTCGGAGAAATATGTAATACCGATATCATCGTTTTTATTAGCATATTCCACCGCTTGGAAGTGCATGCCTAAACCAACGGATATTTCTTTTCTATCGACACCTTTAACTGGGCCAGAACCGGATTTGGACCATTCATTAATATTGTTCTTGCCTAAGGCTTTGAAATATTCTAAAGCAGCATCTTTACCTTTGACGGAGGCTAAACCGTTATAGAAATAATAGCCAGTACCACTGCTCTTTGGGTTTGGCATGATAATCGCGTTTTTATATTTTTCATCTAATAAGTCTTCATAAGAAGTTGGGACGTTATCACCAACTTTGGATTTACTATAAACGATGCAACCCGCTTCTTTGTCTTGGATGTGATATTTCTTATGACCTTTTCTAGTAGAACCATCTGCTAAAGTTTGATCTTTTTGATATTCTAAAACTTCATCCACATAGTGAGATGTATCATAGTCTGATAAATCAGCGAATAAATCAGGATTATTCTTAAGTAAGATTTCAGCATTGGTAATTTCAATACCAACGAAAATATCGCATTTACCTTTAGTGCCTTCGGTTTGTAAGCCGTTAAGAAGGCTACCGGTATCTTTAGAAACAACGCGGATGTTGTAGTTAGGGAAATGTTCTTTTAATTCCTTATTATCTAATTGAATTCTATTTTCTTCGTGCGCGGTGTAGATATAGACGGTTGGTTTGTTATTGCAGCCCACGAGTGAGGTGAGTGAGAGAACCGCTAATGGTAAGAAATATTTAATTTTGTTCATTTTGAGACTCCTAATTTGTTCAAGTGAACACATTTAACCATAAAAAAATGAACAATGCAATACTAGAAGTTACATAACTTTGTAAACCATTCCGTAAACCACATCGTAAACCATTCCGTAAACCGTATCGTCTCGTCATCGTAAACCGTATCGTAAACCGTGACGTAAACTTTACCGTAAACTGAAAGGAGCCAGTTATTTGAAGTATGTGTTTCTTAAATCTTCAATATCTTTAAGACCGAATGAATCTAAATAGAATGTTCTTTGTGTATTAGTAATACGATGATACCAGTCACTGACCATTTGCATATTTGGGCAAGGCACTTTTAGTAAGTATGAAAAACTTAATAAGATATCTAAGCCATATGGGAAATCAGCGGTGAAGTATCTAGAAGATAAATCAGGAATATATTTACCGTTTTCATTGAGCTTAGAAGGAGTTGTTAATCCTTTTAAGGAATTAATACTATTGAGCTTTTTAGTCATCTCTAATGGATTAGTGGACTCATAGTGTTCTAATAATGTAGTGATTTGATTAACGACCATACCATTATCTTTTAGATAAGCGATCATAGAGAATAATTCGTTATCCATCTTTTCTAAGAGTTCACTACTCTCTAATGACCATTCTTCATAGAAGAGAGGTAACTTATCATATTCTTTAACAACTTCATAATCTTTAAAAACAGAATATAAACGAGATGTATGAAGGATTGGATTAGAGTTTAATAAAGTAACGTTTAAATAGTTATCTAATGGTTCCACTGGTAAAGAATAGTTTTCAGAGATGAATTCACTAGCGTCTTTATTAAAAGATAAAGGAATAGAAGCGCATCTTATGCCTTTTCTTACTCCTGATTCTCTAACTTCTACACCTTTAGTGATGATTCTAGCGACAGAGTGAACACGTTGAAGACCAGTAATGGTCACACCTTTTTCTAGAGCATCTCTAAAATATAATTCAAAGCCACCTGAACCAGGGATACCCACTAAGTGTTGACCTTGATGGAGTAAAGGGATTAACTGTTTAGAAAAAGAAGAAAATAAGAAGGATGGGTATGTAATATAGATCCATTCTGCATCTTTCACTGCTTCTTCTAAGTTATCAGTAATAAGATTGATTTTGCCTTTAGTGAAAGTATTGTTATCTTCGTTGAACACTACCATGTCTTTATGATATTCTTCGACTTTTTCATATGGGGCATTTAAGAATAAAGTAACATCGTGTTTTTGTGAGAATTTAACGGATAATATGGAACCCATATTTCCACCACCGATAACTGTAATTTTACTCATCTACTTTTTCCTCCGTTTTCTTGGATTCTTTTTTATTTTTATGATTTTTGATTAATAACAATATTCCCACTGTGATTGCTAGCGCAATAACAACACCTGATAGATCCACTAGGACATCTAAGAACGCTCCACTTCTAAGTGGGATGAAAGCTTGAATGATTTCAGATACTGAGGCTAATAATATACCTGCTCCTAAAGAAATTAAAGCGGTAATCCACCATTTCCTATTAGGGAAGAACATATATAACGCTAAGAAGGTGAATACTTGGGTAATACCAAATAATAAAGCGTGACCAATGGATTTTCTAATGGAGAGATTAACATCTTCATAATTATCTTGGTTAATCGCACCACCAGTTGTCACTGTTACTTCGGTTGTATCAGTTAAAGTAGGAACTAAATCTGAAGTAATAGTAATATTAGAAACACCTTCCTTATGGAACACTAAAATAACTTTATCGTTTTGATTAATAACTTCTACGACTTCTTCGTTAGAAGATACTGCAGTAACTGTTGGATTAATAACAGTCTTATCGTAAGAGATTTTAACTGCCATCGCGTCACCTACGAACGCTGTGACTTTTGGATGAGACCAAGCATCTTTATTACCGATTCTATAGACCGTATACATTGTTGTTGGTAATTCTTTCTTAACCAAGATTTCTTTAGCGACGATTTGTTGGGTCTTTTTATTAGTCGCGGTTATTAGTACTGATTCATCTTCTAAGATGCTTTTTCTATAACCGTATACTTCACCTTTTTGATTGACTCTCGCTAATACTGGATTTGAGCTTTCCCAAATGAAATCATTGTTATCTAATAAAACATCATTATCTTTAACAGTTAAAGCAATCTTTTTCTTTGAAAAGATATCGTGTTCATAACAATAATCATTACCTTCGATTGAGAGGTTTGTGTAGTTAGAGATAGGTGTGCCACTTGTTACTGTGATATTGAATGATTTTTCTATACCTTGAGGATTAGACACTCTAATTGTGGTTGAGCCTTCACTAACTGGAGTAATAACACCATATCTACCGACTGTCGCAATAGCGTCATTATCAGAAGAATAAGTTAATTTAGAGACATCGTAATATAAGGAATCTTTTAATTCGTCGTTAAAAGCATTAGTGATTGTAATATTAATTGTTTCTGGACTACCGATTGGTAAAGTTGTGTTATTAATATTCGCATCAAAAGATAAAGGAGCGATTAAGTCCATGACTTTGACTTCAGTTTTACTAAAGACATTGTTATTACAATTTGCTTCAATGGTTGTTAAACCATGACGCATGCCAATAAGAGTGGCTTTATAACCATCTTGTTTTAACTTAATAGTGCCTCTATTATTGCCAACTTCGGTATACCAGACTTCTTTGATAGTAGCGTTTTCTGGCAAGACCACTGTATCGATTTCTTTTTCACATCCTAATGGGATTTCATCTTCTTGATAGCCTGGAATATTATTTATTTCATTATCAGTGAATGATGTTTCAACACTGGTAACAGGAATATTAACAGTTTTACTAGGTGTAAAAGTATTCACGATATTAGTGAAGATATTAGAAACAAATCTATTCCAGTTATTCGTGGTTTTATCATCTAAGCATGAATAAAAGATAATAAAGGAATTGAGTAGGACCGCAAAAGATAGCATGATCCATCTAGTAACTTTGAATGGTTTATTAACTGATTTATCCATTATTAGTTACCTCGTTATTTTTGATTCTTTTATTAATCGCAATGTGATTAAGAATGAACATACCACATGATGCGATTAACATGATACCTGCATCAATGATGATGAGAATAATCCAAGAGACATCTGGGATAAGGTGTTTAATTAACATAAAGGCAGGAACTTTGATAAGAGCACCGACCCCGTATATCAATAACTGTGGTTTTAAGATCTTTAAACCATTTGAATAAGCAGAGGCAAAATATGAAGCGATGGTAAAGATGGACCAGGCCGCAAACATAAAGGCTTTAAAGTAATCAACTTTAATAGTCTCTGCGCCTAACCATAAGTTAAAGACAAGTTGTAATAACGCGGCGATTAATAAAGCAACGACAGTGAATAACACTAGGAAACCTAAGACCATTTTCTTTGATCTTCTCATCCAGACATAGTCCTTCTTTACATCAGCGCGTAACACTAGTGTCCACATTGGTAAAGATATTGCTGAACCAATCGCTGTTAAAGCGGAGAATATCTTAAGATATGGTTCATATTCAGTGACAATAGAAGCACCATAAGAACGAGAAATAATAACCTTATTCGTAGAGTTAATGATTAATAAGAGTATTTGAATGATGAAATATAATCCACCTAAGGTGATGATGCTCTTAGCGACAGGGAATGACCATTTCTTTAGTGTTGGTTTACAGTCTTTTAATGTCGTTGTAAATAAGATGATAGTAAGAATGATTAATGGAACATTAATAGAGAAGATATAGAAGGCAGAAACTGCCACTAAGGCATCTCCCATATTTTCCATCTTAACAACGCTGGCAAAGATTAATAAAAGTATGGTGGAGATAAGTGACATAGAAGAGGCCACTATTTCTTTTTGCAAGGCTTGATAAATATTTAAAACAATCTTGAAGAAGAATTCTAAACAGATTGAAATATAGGCTAATTTAAAAGCAGTTTGTAAAGTTGATAAAGGAATAACTTTTGTCGAGATATTTAATAAGTTAGAGAAGTCAATGACATCAATAATACGAACACCTACTACTAGTAAGACTAATGTAATAGCGAGATTAGTGATATATGAGCAAGAGATGTATTTTTGGACATCTTCTCTTCTATTTTCATTAATAGCTTCCACTATTTTGTTCTTTAGACCATTACCAATACCAATATCAAAAGTTAATACCCAAGATAATATTTGTAAAATAACTAACCAAGCACCTAAAGCAATCGCCCCATATGTTGATTGACCTGTCACATCCATAATCGGTGTGAGATTAGCGAAGTATTTCACATATAACGGATAAGTGAATAAGCCTACCACTAATACTAATACTTTAATAACTAAGGAACCAGATAAGTTATTGAATGTCAGTTTAGTGCCTGTACTTGATTTAGATACGGATGATGTTAATGATTCAGTAAATCCTTGTTTAACGCAGCTCTTTCTTATCAGATAACTAATTGGATACATCGCTAATATCCAGAAAATAGAGAAGGCATACATTGGTTCACAGTTGAGCATTACTATGACAAAGCCTAGAACAAATAAGGATGTTCTTAAGTTATTTTTCTTAAAGAAATACCAGAATAGAGCCACCATGGAGACGATTAAGAAATAGACACCCACTAAACCAAATGAACCGATTAACCAACCAAATGTTGATGTTTGGGCAATAGAAACTGTATTACCTCTAATTCTTAATAGTTCATATTTCTCATCAAAAATAGTTGGTCCAAATCCTAATCCTTTACTTTCCAGGAATAAGTGCCAACCATATAGTGGCGAATCCAGTCTTGTTCTATATGAACCACCGCTATTCCCGGAAAAAAGTTTTGAAAAAGTTTTGCTAAAAAACGGAACATTATGTGATGGATCGCCAAGATAAATGAAAAACCAAATAATTGCCGCAGCTAAGGCAAAAGAGATATAGAAAGGAACCCTTGATTTCTTTTTAGCAAAATATAAGGGAGCGGTACAAACTAGTAGGATGACGCCTGAAGTCGACAATGTAGAAATTATTGTTCCTGCGAAGACAATGATATAAATGATATTCGGTTTCTTTTTGATTAATAACTCAAAAACAATACCGATGATTAACACTAGTGAATAGATACCAGGTTCCCAGAATGGACCACAGTTACGCTTGATTTCATATGTGTAACCAAAATACAAGTCTATAACAGAGCGATATTCTATTCCGTTTACATTGAAAAAGGAGGAAGTATACAAAGGGACGCTTTTATTTTTAAGACCGATAAAGAAGAAGATTAATGAGAAGATCGCTAAGAATAATAGCGTTTTATTAAAGTATTCGACGAAAGTCTTAAATTTCACTGTTAAGGCAAAAGTAAAGCCAAAGGCTATTAATAATAAATAATGGCCCACTGTTTCTAAGGTATTGCCTTTGTAGTAATAGATGAGTGAGAACACTATTAAAGCGATGAGAGGAATACCTATGGTATAGATGAGTTTATTCTTATAAACTTTGTTTTTAATTGGATGGAGGAAACTCTTATATAAACTAGCAGGGGTTTTAATAAGTGTTAAAAGAATGAATACTGCGGTAATAGCGAATAAGATAATTAAAACAACCTTATTGAAATCACCTTGTCTAGATGTTGTTCTAGCGTGACCACTGGTGAAAAGAATGACTAACGCGATAGCGAAAGGCAAAATAAATTTCTTAGCAAAGTCCACTACTTTATTAATGAATGATACTTTTGGAGTTTGCTTAATCTCTAATGCCTCATCCATTGTTAGTGTCCTCTTCTGGCTTTGTTTCTTTCTTGTTCAAGTTGAAAAGAATGAAAGCGAATATATAGCTGAGTAATGAGATAACGATGAAAATAGCAAACATCGTCATCGATATATTAGACATGAATAAGCCTTTTTTAACTTTTTCTGCTAAATAGAAGGCTACTCCAAATTGATAACCGGTTAATAAGATTGAGGCTGGGATTTTGTAATATAACTTAACTTTGTTAAAGTCATAGAACAATAAAATGACTAAGAACAAAGGAATAGCTAATACGAATATTAATATCACTAAGAATGATGCAACCTTATCGTTAGAGGTAATGTTATAACTTGGTAATAACGAATAACCGACTTTGTGGTTATTATCTTCATCATAACTACTAATGGTTAATCTAGTTTTATCAAAGCATAAATATGATTTGTTATAGGCTTTAATGAAATCTAAGAAATCTTCATTAAAATGAGCATCATCTAAAGTTAATAACAAATCGGTAAAACCATAGTTATAGATACACGGGCTATTAAAGAGAATGAATTCATTGTCAAATAATGATGCGAAATGTAAGCCAGATTCATTAGCGACATTGCTTCTCACTATACCAGCGATTGTATATTCCTTAGTGTCATCCAAAGATAATTTAATAGTTTTTCCTACTGCTTCTTTAGCGGTTAATCCTGAGATTTTATTAACTAAACCGACAGAAAGATAAACACTGTTTTCTTTAGTGATATCTTTATATGTACCATATGAAAGAACAAATCTATTGTGTGAGATTAGTTCGTTATCATTCCACTCATCATCATAGGCAGCATAACTTATTTGATATGTATTTTCTTCATATGCAATAGCGATATCATCTTTTAAGACGTACGAGACCGCTCTTCCGCCTTCTTTAATACGATAGGCGTTATATTCATTTAGTGGGTTTATTAGTGATAAGCGTGATGCTTCACTTTCCCCGCCTAATGAGAAACGGATATGAACATCTTTTCCTGCTTCCTCTTTTGCTTTAGCAACATATTTTTCTTGGGCGGCAAAAGAAGAATTATTGACACCGTATATGATATTTCCACTTAGTACAAAAGAAATGAGCAATAATACACTGAATATAATTGCAGGATTAATCTTATTGATGAATTTATAAAAACGACTATTCTTGAACATCTGTTTCTTTAAGCCTTTCTATAAATCCATTTAGTGAGAAGAATGATTTAGCGGTATCTAAAGCATTAATAAACATTTCTTTACGTTGATCTTTTTGCTTTATTGATTTTATAAGCGCTTCTAATAAGCTTTCTTTATTGAACTCTTTTACTATGTAACCATTCTTACCATCAGTGAGATAGTTATCGATATCTGAAGTGATATTAGCGATCACAGGTCTCGCAAATGAAAGCGATTCAGTGAATTTAGTTGGGAAACCAAACTGACACGTTCTAAAAGATGGGTTTCTCATAATGATGGAGAAATCACTGGAAAGATATAGGCTCTTAATAGCCTCACGTTTGACATAGCCATGGAACGCTGTGAATGATTTGATTTCTTTTTGGTATTTATTGAGTTTCTTGTATTTAGCGAAGAAGGCTTCTTCTTCAATACCAGCGATATGGAAACTAAATGAATCTTTGTATTTCTTATTGAGTTCCACCATCGCAAGCATTGTGACATCTAGAGCATCTTTTTTATATGGATAGCCCGCAAAGATGAAATGGACTCTTTTATCGATTCTTTTCTTTAGGTAGGAAGAATTATCAACTTCATCAATCATATTAGGAATATGGACTGTTTTGATATTTCTCTTTTTGAAATATTCGACAAAGGCATTAGATATCGCTATGACAGTCATATTCTTTTTGACACTTCTTTTAATCACTTTGTGATTGAGAATTAATGAAGGATCTAATAAGCCGTATTTCTTCTCTTTAGTGTCATTGAATTCTACTAAATCAATGTACACTTTGATATTTCTTTTAATAGCGTATCTATTAATGATATTGATACTCCATGGATCTAAGGTATCAATGACAAATTTATCAACATCACTTTTCAGTGTTTTTAGATATTTTCTAATTTTCTTTTTAGAAAGAGAGACATCTTTAACATGACTTAATTTATCATCATGAGTGTTAAACAAAATTACTTCTTGATCGAAGGCTTTATTAAATAAGACCATTAACTTTTTAATACGTTGATATTGGGCTAATGTGTCATCTACTTTATGTCTAGCGAAGAAGATAATTTTACTCATAATTATTTATTAATAAACGATTTATCTGGATACATACCAAATAGTTTTTTGGTAAATGTAATTAATGGGAAAAGAAGACGGATATATAAAGGGGCAAGAACCGCTTTAGTGATATTCTTTTCAAATTGCTCATTAATCTTTATCTCATTTGGGCCTTTCATATCTTTTGGCATTGGATGAGTTGGTATTTCGCAGAACTTCGCAGTATTTGGTTTTTTAGTGGAAGTACCACCATGAGTGCTATATTCATCAATACCGATATTTCTAATTTGATTGTATTTAGGAGCGATGCCGTATTTATCAAAGTATCTTAAGGATAACGCCATGTGGAAATCCCAAGAGAGGTATCTCCTATGATGTTCTTCTCTATATTTTTCGCATCTAAAGCTTCTGATTTGTTGACAGTATAACCATCTACTTTCATAGGCTTTTTTAATCTTTTTACGAGTGGCTTTATCGTTTAGAACTTGGAAGTTAGTTAGATAATATTTATTGAACTTACTAGCCCAAGATGCCCAACCGCATGGAAGCATATGTTTGGTGAAGACATAATCAGTATCTAGATATTTAGATTCACTTTCATAGTTCGTGCCACATATCCATAAGACTTTATCTTCATCTTGGTATTTATCTAACATTGTTTGACAGTATCTAAAGAAGCTTGGTTCAGGAAGATTATCATCTTCTAAGAAGATGGCTCTTTCTTCTTTTTCAAAAACCTTTTTAGCGCCCATCGCTATTGAATTAAAGACACCTTTATTTTCTTCTGCGAATTCTTTTATGACTTCACAAGGCCAATCAATCATGCTTAAGATTTCCGCCCTTGTTTTATTGACTAAAGCTTTTTCTTCATCGTTTCTACCATTATCAGAGAAGAGATATATCTTAGAAACATTGACTTCTTTAAGAACTTTTAAAATACGTTCAACAGTATTTGAACGTTTAAAGGTAAATAGAACAACTGGAATATTAAAAGTACTAGCCATAAAGGTTACCTTATTTAGATTTCTTTTTCTTGCTTCTTAATAACTTAGTTAATAACCAGTTAGGGGCAAATCTCATGAATTGTTGACCCCAGAAAACATATAGATAGTCTCCATAAGAGATTTCTTTTCTTTTGAGTTTTAATTTAGCAGTATTGATGGTACTTCTTCTATATAGCTTACTTTTTCTACGTTTGAAGTTATCTTTATTAGCGCGGTACAAAAGTAATGATTCAGGAATGTTTTCTGCAATACAGCCTATTCCTATCATTCTAGAGAATAAGTCCATATCTTCGATGTTACCATTGGAAGAGTAACTTCCTGCTCTTTGGACTTCGCTCTTTTTGAACATCACTGTTGGATGGTTGAAGGCATTACGTCTTCTGATGAACTTTTTGATGTCTTCATATTTTGAAGGCACAACTCTTGAAGAGACGATTTGATTTGGATCTTCTGAGAATTCATCCATATTAGTGCCTGCGATTGCAAGATTTGGGTTTTTATCAAATAGTTCTAAAAGTCTTTCACATCTACTTGGTAAAGAGATGTCATCAGCGTCCATTCTTGCGACCAGTTCGTTCTTACAGTTTTTTAAACCAAAGTCGAGGGCGGCGCCTAGACCACTGTTTTGTTCTAGGCCAGCAATATTGATGTGATTATCTTTTTTGGAAGCGTATTTATTTAATAGTTCATCAAGTTCTTCATTTAATGGACCATCTTTAACAATGACAAAATCATCAGATTTAACTGATTGATTAAGCATGCTTTCGATACTTAATATTAGATACTCTTTTTTATCTTTGTGATAAACTGGTAGAAGAATTGAATAGTTTCTTTCGCTCATAATATACATAAAGACATCATTAGTTATTAGTGATGTCTTTTTCGTATTGTATTATATTATAGAACTTTTATATAAATCTACCTAGTAAGATTTTATAAACAGCTATTTTTCGTTTTATTATTGACGATTCTTAACTGATTGTCATCATTTATTTACATTTTTGTTAAGAAAAACCAGTCTTTCATGACTGGTGAACTAGTACTAACAATGTCTTTATCTAGCGTGACCCTTAAAGAGTAGACCAATTGTTTTGAAGAACAACTTAATATCCATCCATAAGGACATCTTTAAAACATATTCATGATCATATTTAGCCTTTAAGTCTGGATTATGTTCTCTTTTCATAGCGACTTGGGCTAAACCAGTCAATCCTGGTTTGACCATAAAAGCACTTGGATTATAACTTTCTCTAGCCACTACTAGTTCATCTTCATTAACAGCGGCACCTGGACGAGGACCGATGAACGCTAATTGGCCGATTAAGATATTTAATAATTGTGGGGTTTCATCAATGGATGTTTTTCTTAAAAATGTACCAAAACCGGTTTCCATTGAGGCTTGGACTTTTTCATCCATTTCTGAAGGTGGTACATATGGGTTTGCTTCCACTTTCATAGAGCGGAATTTGATTAAGCCAAAAACCTTCTTGTTTTTGCCTAAGCGTTTATGCACAAAAAATGGATGGCCTTTGGTCACAATTGCATTAACAATGATGACCCACCACCACACAAAGGTAAAACAAACGATAATACCAACTAGTGAACCAATAATAGCAATGAATCTTTTCAACGCTAAATAGGCCTTTTGTGAGGCTTTCATTTTGTATTCAGTTTTGATATTTTCAACCATTGCTTCGCTTTTCATTAGTGAGTGTTTTCGACATACAGTCTTAACAATTATACACTAATTGTTGTTTTTGAATACGGTGTTTTTCAAAAACTACTTAACAATTTCGAAAAATGTATCAGGTCTATCTTTATTGAAGACTTCATTACAAGTCATGATAGTGACAAGATTTTCTGTTTTTGAAAGATTAATAATGTTATGAGTCCAGCCTGGAATCATATACACGGACTCGATATTTTCACCACTGACTTCGAATTCAATATATTCACCAGTATTGATATTTCTTTCTTGGATTAAAGCGTGACCGCTTACAACGATGAATTGTTCCCATTTAGAATTATGCCAGTGATTACCTTTAGTAATACCTGGTTTAGAGATATTAACAGATATTTGACCACAGTCTAATGTATGGACTAATTCAGTAAAAGAACCTCTATCATCAACATTCATCTTTAAACCATATTTGAATTTCTCTTTTGGTAAATATGATAAATATAATGAGAATAGCTTTTTAGCAAAGCTACCATTAGGGATTTTAGGCATCATTAATGAGATTGGTTGATTTTTAAATTCTTGGAGTAAATCAACGATTTCTCCTAATGTGACTTTATGTGTAACTGGAACAGTACAGTATCTACCATCTTCTTTTAGAATGGTATCTACTCCGTTGAATTCACAGTGTTGTTCTTTTCCTTCTAAAAGATCAAACATCCCTTCAACAAGGTCATCAATATATAAGAGTTCTAATTCAGTACTTCTATCATTAACAGTGAATTCTTCATCGTTAGCAACTGCCCAGCAGAATGTGGAAACTGCACTGTTATATTTGGGTTTGGAATGACCCATGAGGTTTGGGAATCGATACACGTACACTTTGCTTTGATTCTCTTTAGCGTACTTAAAGAATAGTTCTTCTCCAGCGAGTTTACTACGTCCATATTCAGAATTACCAAATCTACCACTTAAGGATGCTTGAGTGGAACTAGATAACATAATAGGCGCTTTATTATTATGCTTCTTTAATGTTTCAAGTAAAGTTGAAGCAAAACCAAAATTACCTTTCATAAAGTCTTCTTGGTTAACTGGGCGATTAACGCCCGCTAAATTGAAGACAAAATCACATTTAGCACAATATTCATCTAGTTTATCTTCATCGCCTAAATCATATTCATAGATTTCTTCAATATGAATATTCGGTCTAGTTTTGTTTTTACCGTCTTTAATATTTTTTAAATTATTAACTAAGGCGGTACCAACCATGCCTTTAGCGCCTGTGACTAAGATTCTCATAATTAGTCTTTTCTCCAAACCATTCTATTTACTATATTAGTGTAGCTTTGAATGATTCGTACTACTTTCATACTGACATTAGTGTCCGTATAGTCTGGACATGGTTTTCCTAATGTACCATTACGTTTCATTTCTATTGCCATATCAGTAGCCTGTAATAATTCTTTTTCGGTGATACCAGCGATGATGAAATCACCCGCTTCAATAGCTTCTGGTCTTTCTGTACTTGTTCTAATACAAACTGCAGCGATTGGTTTATTAATGGAGAGATAGAAACTACTTTCTTCTGGAAGAGTGCCACTGTCACTGACTACCGCTAAAGCGTTCATTTGTAAGTTGTTATAGTCATTGAAACCTAATGGTTCATTAACTCTCACTCTTGGATCTAATTTGAAGCCTGTGGCTTCTAATTTCTTTTTACTACGTGGATGGCAAGAATATAAGATAGGCATATCATATTTTCTTGCTAAAGCATTAATCGCGTTAAATAGATTATTGAAGTTTTTATCTGTATCTAAGTTTTCTTCTCTATGAGCGGATAAGAGAATGTATTTATCTTTTTCTAAGCCTAAGCGTTTTAAAACATCACTCTTATTGATTTTATCTAAGTTCATAGAAAGAACTTCCGCCATTGGAGAACCAGTGACATATGTTCTTTCTTTAGGCATACCACACTCGATTAAATATCTTCTAGCAGCTTCGCTATATGGAAGATTAACATCAGAGATGATATCCACTATTCTTCTATTAGTTTCTTCTGGTAGACATTCATCTTTACATCTATTACCGGCTTCCATATGGAAGACTGGGATGTGTAACCTTTTAGCGTTCATGGCGCTTAAGCAACTATTGGTGTCTCCTAACACTAAGACCGCATCTGGTTTAAGTTCCACCATGAGATCATATGTTTGAGAAGATGATATTAGCGCATGTTTCGCCTAAGTTTTTACCAGCGACATGAAGCAAGATATCTGGTCCACCTAGTTCAAAGTCTTCCCAGAAGACTGTCGATAATTGCTTATCATAGTTTTGATTGGTGTAGCACACTAGAGTGTCTAAGTACTTCTTACTTGTTTTGATCACTGCGGCAAGTCTAATGATTTCTGGACGAGTGCCACAGATGATTAATAGTTTTGTTTTGTTATTATTTTTCCACATGCCTAATATCTCCTTACAGATATTATACTATTTCTTTAATTCAGATAGTCTTTCTTTTATATAATCTAACGAAGCAATCTTATCTTTGGTTTGTTTAACGTTAAGAATGGTTGTGTTATTAGAATTGAATTCATCGATGGTCGCTCTTTTAACGTCACCTTCAACGAAGTATTTATCATAGTTTAATGAGCGGTTATCCGCAGGCACTCTATAGAAGTTACCCATATCAACTGCTTTAGCGCATTCTTCTTTGGTTAATAATGTTTCATACATCTTTTCACCGTGTCTAATACCAATAACCTTAATATCTTTCTTTTTACCTCCAAAGAGTTCACAGACCGCTTCTGCTTGTGTTTGGATAGTACAGGCTGGAGCCTTTTGGATTAATAAGTCACCATTTTGACCGTTTTTAAAGGCGAACAAAACTAAGTCTACTGCTTCATCTAAAGACATGATGAATCTAGTCATATTTGGTTCAGTTAAAGTAATTGGATTACCATTTAATATTTGATCAATCCATAATGGGATAACGCTGCCTCTTGAGCACATGACGTTACCGTATCTTGTACAGCAGATACGGGTATTACCACTATTACGGGATTTAGCAATAGCGACTTTTTCTTCTAAAGCTTTAGAGATACCCATCGCGTTAATTGGGTATGCCGCTTTATCTGTACTTAAGCAGATAACACATTTAACACCCGCTTCAATAGCGGCAGTCAAAACATTATCTGTACCGATGACATTAGTTCTGACCGCTTCCATTGGGAAGAATTCACATGATGGGACTTGTTTTAACGCTGCAGCGTGGAAGATATAGTCAACGCCCGGCATGACTCCTTTACAGGATTCTAAAGAACGGACATCACCAATGTAGAATTTAACTTTAGAAGCATATTTTGGGTATTTAACTTGTAGCTCATGTCTTAAATCATCTTGCTTCTTTTCATCTCTGGAGAAGATACGGATTTCTGCTAAATCGGAAGAAATGAATCTTTTTAAGACCGCTCCACCAAAAGAACCAGTACCACCGGTGATGAGTAAGACTTTGTCTTTTAGTACATTAATATCTTTATCGGCGTATTCTTCTAATAATTGTTTAATTCTTTGAAGCTTAAGTTGATCTGCCACATCTTCATCTTTTTCATATGAACAATATGTTCTTAAAGAAGTATGAGCAACTTCACTAGCTTCTTTTTGTGTTAATTTACATTTTTCTCTTAATTCTAATAGTGTCATGACTAATATCCCCTATTTTTCATTATCAATATAGAGGATATATGCAAATATTGCAATAGTTATTATTATTTTATTAAGGATTTATTATATATATTATTATAGAAATAGCAGTATTTGCTTATTTAACCAACAAAGAGTAGTCACATTTTTATAAGAAAAAAGCAAATCATGTGATCTCACGACTTGCCTTTTATTTTTTATTGTGCATTATCTTTGCCTTCTATTTTTTCATGTTTTTTCTGAGTTGATAGTCAGGAATAAAGCTTTTACCTATGTGATTATCCCTATCTTTAGAGCGATTAACACTTTGTGGTAATAAAGCATGACCTAGGGTTCCATCTTTTGCTCTCACAGCTGAGATATCATAACGATCTCTTCTTCTGGCGGAAGGATTCATTTCGCTATATGCTTGCCTATAAGCACTTTCGTTAGATGGCGACTTCCTATTGGTTACAACTCTATTTTGATATTTAGCCATAACACATACCTCCTTTCTTAATAATTTATAAATACATATTTTTGTTGATGATTTTTAACATTCGATGATACCTAAATCTATAAAAGATACAAAAAGCATCGATAACGTGTAGTAAACATGCTTGTTAGCAAAATGGTTGTCTTGGTATTTTAAAATCTCACTATTAATGCTCTGCATATCATCAAGATTATTAAGGTCAAAAACAGTTTGGCCTATGATTTTAAGCACTTTCGCCATCATTTGTTCAGCTCCATCGATTAATCGCTGTTCATCAATGTCTTTTATTTCGTGGCATTTTGAATATCTTTTCATTAACTCACTTGATGATAAACATGTTTCATCTTTGAAACACTCACAAACAAACGATTGAACACACGGATAGCTTATCAACATTAGACCATTGATATCTAAATCATTGTCCAATGAGTTTTTAAAGATGGTGAATAAATGCATCAACATTTCGGAAGAATTACTTCCTTCATCTCGATCGAACACCAAATATTTGACGCACTCATCTTTTTCAAGACCAAAAGATTTAAGTCTTTTATAAACACAATCAGCATAATCAGAAGAGGATTCAATCTTACTAACAGCAGAATACTTCATAGGGACAAGAAAAACTTTTGAGTACTTATCCCTTTCATTAATCAAACAAGTAACTCCGTCTAATCTTTTATCATATGTGACTGTTGTATATTTTAATAATCTATTGAACACCCACTCTAAAATGGTGACCTCATCTACATCACCCTCTACCAAATATAAGACTTTACCAATTCTTTTATTTGGATTTAGCTTCATATAGAGGGATACCTCCAAAAGCACCACTTAAATACATCTTTTCCATATTTTGAGATTCTCTCATACCATGTTGCGAGAATTTTGTGATGATAGAACCCGTATTATCAAAATCAACAGCATATACTTGATCTGGTCTAATGATGCTTGTTTTTAAGATGTTTGTAGAATGTGACACAAAAAAGACTTGGCCATTTTGACATTTTTCATAGAAATATTTAACCAATAACTCTTCTAAATCATTGTGGAAGCCACTAGAGAATTCATCAATGGCAAGCATGCCACCATTCTTTATAACCATTAAATATGCAGGTAAGAACGATAATAGTATTTGGTTACCAGCAGATTCCATATACAAAGGAATAGATGCTAGTCCTTTTCTATTAAATTGAATTCTATAGTCAACCGGGATTAGTTGCACAGCGGGGAATGGACTAGAATTCTTTCTTGATTGATAAGAAATTGTAAACGGAAAATCAAAGTGTTTTAAGAATTCATTGATATCATCTTCGCCGTGTGTTTCCAAATATTGTTCCAAAAACAATTCTTGGTTCTTTTTAGCATCAAAATAGACTAGTTTAGAAATGGCCCTAATTGGATTAAAGAAAATGGAGTTTTTCAAATACTCGAACCACTTAATTAAAACAGGCTTGCCTGTAAATTTCGTGTTGAAATAAATATTTCTTAAGAAAAGAGTATATCTATCAACTTCGTCATAATCTGTGTTTTCGGTAATAAAAGATCTGGCAGAATTAATTTGCCTATCTAAAAGAGTATCGCCATCTTGAACAAGTTTTTCATCAGTAATACCCTTGGCACGATCAAATTCAAAAGAATAGACAATACTATGCTTTTCAATCCTAAACGCATACTCGAACCACATTTTTTTCTCATTGTTAAATCTAGTGAACCACTCAGGAGAAACCGAAAACGGTTTGAAGAGTAAGTCTAAAAGAATTGTGATCGCATTTAATGCATTAGTCTTACCAGAGGCATTAGAACCATAAAACGCGCATCCTTTAAGAAGGCCTTCATCGGAAATATTGGTTTCGTTGAGATATTCAATTTTAGATGGTTTAAGATCAATTAAAGTCTCAGTAGTAAATGATTTAAAATTTTTGAATTTGACACTTTCTAGCATAATTTTTTCACTTCCTGTTCGTATTTTAGAAAATTATTTACACATTGTCAACAAGTTGATGTAATTTTTTTACACTTTAGTATTGATTAACTCTTTCCTTTGTTCTATTGTTGAATTAAATAAAGAAGTGGAGACTCCACTATAAAAGTCTAGTAAGGAGGGAAAGATATGATGGTTGATAAGGAACTAGCGATGAAACTCTGGCGCGATGTATATGGCGATAAGAAATATGCACAAGATTGCTTTGGCACCTGGATGTGCAGAGATGCTTATAGCAACGAGGTGGTTTCTATGAGAGACCATGAAGGTGGATCAGAATACTACGATTACAGTTGGAACGTAGATTACATTAGACCAAAAGCAAGTTACTCAAACGAGAACGATGCTGATGATTGGAATAACTTTGAACCAATGCATCGCCAAAACAATCTTCAAAAAAGCGATAATTATCCCCACTTTGAGATTAAGGGCGAGAAGTATCAAGTTGTTAGAAACGCTAATGGCGGTTATGGCATCACCAATTCAAATGATGTGAGAATCGATTGGAAAAAGAATGGCAGATACTATTGCTAAACAAAAAGCATCCAAATAATATCAACTTCGAGGGCGATGTTAGGAGGATGCTTTTTTATTATATTTTAGAATAACGGATATTGGAATAGGTACTTATAACATTAGATGGATAGGCTTTGATAATACGGATATAACGGGTTAGATGGTTCAATCACCATAGTAGCGGCTTCCCCAAATGGATTATCGTTAGTGACTTCCTTATTTTGATACACGTAGTAGTTATTATTTTCAAAATAGAAGCCATCTAAATATGTAGCGGTATCACTGATATTACTACTAATAACATATTTACATACTTTATTAGTGGATATTACTTCTTCTGTTTTATTGAATGTTTCTAAAGCGAAATTATCACCATCAAAGATATCAGGAGTATCTTCTAATAATAAATATGATACTAAGTTATCAAATTTAGATTTATCTTCTGGGTAAGAGACATCATTCGCTGTATATAGATATACTCTACCAGTTTCACTGAGAACGGTGATAGAAAGTGAGAAGGCACCACTATCATAGTTATCAGTATAGGTGACCGCTTCTACTTCTATGATATTATCCGCTGACATACTTCCTGGCCCTAAACGATAACTATTAACAATATTCTTAAATTTATTATCTAATTTCTCTACATCATAGTTAATTGATGGATTAGATGAATCATAAGAAGATGGACCACTACATCTTTGTATACCTAAGAACAATAAAAAGATAAGGGCCACTACTAAATCAAACAAAAAGAAGATAAGTAAAAACTTCTTAATATTTTTCTTTTTGTTGTCTTGTTGGTTATTGTTGGTGTTGTTATTATCCATATTATTTATCAGCGAGCACCACACTCAGCGATGTAATGCGAGCCATTTGCCTTTTGTAACTCTATTATCTATATCTTATCAAAAAATGATTAAAAATGGGAGAAAGCGGGAAAAAGTGGTCGAATGGTACTTGTCAGATATCAAAGACATGTTATAATGGGCATGCAGTTGGGGAACCAAGCTGTATACTCGTGTAACCGAATTAACGTTTAAGCGTCATGCAATGGCGTCGGCCACGAGGGCCACATCTGTGGCTTTTTTTAAACAAATAATCTATGAACATTTATATTTATTCTGATGAATCTGGGGTTTTTGATAATCGCCACAACAAATACTATGTATTCGGTGGCGTTATTTGCTTTGGAAACAAAGAAAAGGAAAAATGGTCAAGATTATATTCAAATGTCGAAAAGTGCTTAAGAGAATCAAAAAAGTATCCACTCAGTTACGAATTAAAGGCGTCCAATATCACAAACGCTGAAAAAGGAAGTTTTTTCCGCTCACTAAACGGTTGCTATAAATTTGCCGTAATCATCGATGAGGAAAGATTAAACGTGAATATCTTTAATGAGAAAAAGCATAAACAAAGGTATTTAGATTTTGCTTATAAAATGGTTTTAAAAAAATGTCTTGAAACATTGATTGCTAAAAACAGAATCAACCCTTCTGCTGTTGATTATATATATGTCTATGCTGATGAACACAATACAGCCACTGATGGGATTTATGAATTGGAAGAAAACTTGCGTAACGAGTTTAAATATGGAACATTTAATTTACAATGGGACATTTTTCACGATCCAATTTTAAAAGATTTAAAAGATGTTTGTGTAAAGTATTGCAATTCTAAAAAGAATACGCTCGTTAGAGCTGCTGATATAGTTGCTAACCATTTCTTCCATCAAGCAATAGAATCAAACGGAAACCCAAAGCAAAAGATTAATACATTTCTATATTTATTACCCCAAAGAACAGTTGTTTGCCGAGGATTAGAATTCAACTTTCCTTTAGAAGCTATCAAATAAACTACTCAATGAACACCCTATTCTTAACGCTACTGATTAACAATGATTGGGTGTCTTTTTGATTGGTGAGATAAACAAGGTCTTTTTTAATGCTAATTAAAGAAACGTTCAACATCTCCTCCACTAGTTTTGGGCTAATGATAAAGCGTTGCTCTTTTTTCCATCTTTCAATAAAATTGTCGACAGCAAAATCGTAGAACAACATTTCTAATGGGCTTGCTTCTGTCATAAACCTTTGAAGTTGTTTTATATCCAAGCCAATTATCTCGTTGCTTATTTCTTCAATTGTTTTATCGGAATCAATATTGTCGCACATGTATTTAAATACCTCTCTAAGAGAGTATTCGTTATTATAGTCGCTAAAATAGTTTATTGGTGCCTTCCCGTAATTAAGAAGACGAATAATTGCGTCCGTATCAATGCCAACATTAACAAAACAGGTAGCAAAGACATAGTTAACAAAGCTTTCATAAGTGTGTGACATTTTAGTAGACAACCAAATATGGTCCATTTTCCCATTAACGATGTCATAGAAAGAATCAAACGAAATTTCAGAACATGTAAAATCTACAAAAACGGCATTAATAGAAAGTAAATATTCTTTTAAATTATTCTGATTAACACCTATTCGGCACATTTCAACAAAGGTAAATGGAGAAACGATTGTTATAAAACTAGGTGTCTGTTTTTGATTGTAGAAACGATACAAGAGATCAGATGAAACCATTCTTTTTTCGCGAGCATCAATTCTTTTAAAAGTGATTGTCTTATTATACTTATCAACTCGGCTACAATAATAGCCACAATCAAACCAAGCGCGTGCAATAGCGTGAGTCTTATCATTTGAAAAATAGGACCTGGACGAAAAAGCTCCTTCATTTAATCCACCATCGATAAGCATATTCAAATCATTCTCAGAAAGGATGATTTCTTGAGAGTTGCTTTTTAATAAATACTGTTTTAGTTTTTCAAATTTGAACATATTGCACCTTATGCACCTTTAATATACCTATTTTATCATTTTGTTTCTAATAATCAACAAAAAATAGTGAATTATTCTATTAATAATTTAACTGAGCCATTTAACTGAGCCTATTTAAGTAGCAAAAAAGGAGGGACTTCTCCCTCCTATTCAAACGGCCCCACTTAAGTTAACAGTTTTGGTCATCGACCCCACAAAACCCCAACTTATTTAACTGAGCCATTATTTTCTATTTTGGTTAAATAAAAGCAATTAAACTAATTCGCTAAAATGATTGTTTTTAATACTCGAAATAGTTTTATTTCCTTCTCCTGATGATAGATAATCAAAAATAATTGTTATAAAATCTTTATCACCAGTTATTCTTAATATACTTTGTATATCATTTAAAATGTTTTTGCAATCTAAGTGTTTTAAATATAGATTGTATTCGTCTGTAGAAACTATATTGTTATAGATATTTTCATAACTTGTCGCAAGAGTGTCAATCTGGTCTTCGCTCAATCTTTCTGATTCGTACATCCTCTTGAAATCGCTCAAATTATTTAAACATTTTATTTTGCCACGATAGTCGAATTTATCCCTTAATTCAAACGCAACATGTCTAACAATCCACACATCTTTAGAAGAAAGAAATTTGTTTTTAATGGTGGCTTTCACATTCTCTTCTTCTGATTGGGCTTGATTTCCAAAAAGTGATGCAAGAACAGGCTCGATAATCTCTTTACAAACGATCATATTTTCTATCTCAAAAAACGGAATTGGATAAACATGAATGTTAGACAAACTGGCTAAATAAGAGTCGTTTTTGTAATCTCGGTCTATAATTCCAAAAACTTTTTCTTGAGGCTTGAGTTTTGAATAAGCTTTGACATTATTAATAACTTTATCGCAACCGCCAGATGGAATGATTTTATAATCAGGGAAAATCAATTTAAAAAAGCGATAATCGTGTTTAGTTTTATTTTCCGATTCGCAAAACAGAATTGGTTTTCTTGTTCCTAAAAGCTCGACAATTAATTCTTTTGGTAAATCACTATCATTTAATGATATTTCTTCGTAATCCCATTTGTTTCCGTCAAAACTCTTAATCCAATATTCTTTTGAACTGTACCTTGATGTTGCGAAGGTATTATCATGAGTGAGATAAACAAAAATAGAATTTGGTCTCTCTTGTTCTAAAAAATCCCATAATTCAGAAACAATAGATGGATTCAAATTGTTTTCTGGCTCGTCAACAAAATAATAGGCTTTTTCTTTATTTAACAAGACAGACATCATAAAGAAAAGGACTGATTTTTCGCCACTGCTTAATCGTTTAATGTCATATTTTTGATTGTTTGATCCGTTTGTTGGTTTGGCGCACAAGTCGCGTTCAAAAAACAATTCCCTTGTTTTAATTAAATCGTTCCATTTATCAATTATCTTTTTTGCATTACCATCACTGTTATTATTCAATTCGTAAAAACGCTCATCTTTAAGAAGGTCTATATATTGAGTAAATAGTTTGGATGATTCATAAACAGATCCATCAATTGCCTGACGATATGAGCTGCTAATATCCTCAATAAGTTTCTCGTGTTGTCGAGGATTTCTCATGTTGCCATCATACGCAAGCATCCTATCTGCAGGAAAAAACAATATATCGTTGCTATTTAATTTTGATTGAAGGTGCTTAACCAAGGTTGTTTTACCGCTTCCATTTGACCCAACAAAAACCACATTTTTCTTTTCTTCTCTTAAAAAGCTTAAATACTTCAACGATTCAAGCGAAGCTAAATAGTCGCTAAGCTCTTTTTTGGCTTCTTCTATATCCATAGATCCGCCAAAACTATAATGGAGACTATTGTTCCGGCCTAAACTAATTGGATATTTTTCAAGAGTACCAGCAACTACGCTTCGATAATTAGCGGTACTACCAGATAATTCGCTTTCAAGATGAGTAAATGTCAAAACAATCCTTTGAAGAATATCGCTTAATTGAGGATACGCTTCTTTTGTCGCTTCTATACTATTTAGTATTGATGTTAGTTTATCTTCCATAAATCATTTTATTTGTTCCATAAAATCATCTAATAAAGATGACCATGTTTTTTCATCAACGCTTAGTTCAAACGCTTTACACATAATGTTTTTGAACTCCAGCATACTAGTTCTACAATTGGAATTTGGCTTTAAAACCGCTCCCATTTTTCTAGTATCTAAAGCACATTGACTATATTTTGGATTGCTGAAATCAAAATCGGGTGTATAGAAACATAGGTAATCGCTTTTTACCACCCAAGCTCCACCCATCTCGTTTAAACAAGCAACACTATTTAAGTAGTTGTTAGATAATAAAATAATAACAAAGACATCAGAATTAATGTTTTCTCTTAAATAATCGAAGATGTTTTCTCCAACAGGTATCTTGTTTGCTGGATATGAAGTATAGACTAGTTGCGCATTCTTAATTCCTAAGCCAACAAGAAGCGCTCTTAAAGCATCGCCATATTTTTTATCAACAGAACAATGACTTAAAAAGATTTTTTTAAGACTGTTTTTCTTTGCATCTTTTCTATCAGAGATAGGTTGCGGTGGATCTGCTACCTTAATGGCTTCATAAAATTCATGGACCATGTTTTTAGCTTTTTGATGAGATTCTAGATTAGAAACATAAACATTATTAAAGATTTCTTCAATATTATCCATATACCATTTGTCAATTGCCCCAAGGCAATAGAGCATAAGTTCCCTATCATTAGTCTCGATGGCTGTCTCTAATTTATTTAGATAATTACAAATGTAACCATCACCAGTGTAGTCCCTGATTGTTGAATCTATGCCATCAAATTCTATTTTTAACCTTTTATATACATCCATGAATCGATCTTGTTTTTTAATCTCTTCTAAATAAATCTCTTGTATATACTTTATCTTCTACATCATCTAAGCAACTATCATATCTATTAGCGATAATTGCGCTAGATTGTTTCTTAAATTGTTCTAAATTATTAATTACTAAAGAGCCAAAGAATTCGGAACCATCTTCTAAAGTTGGTTCATAAATAATAACTTTGACACCCTTGGCTTTAATTCTTTTCATAATGCCTTGAATAGAAGAGGCTCTAAAGTTATCACTATTAGATTTCATCGTTAATCTAAATACACCAACCACTATCTTATTAGCGGTTTCTTCAGTGAAATGAGCAATTTCTAATACCCTATCCGCGATAAAGTCTTTTCTTGTTCTATTAGATTCCACAATCGCAGAAATAAGATTTTCTGGAACATGTTCAAAGTTAGCTTTTAATTGTTTGGTATCTTTTGGCAAACAATACCCACCATAGCCAAATGATGGATTATTATAATGAGTACCAATTCTTGGATCTAAACAAACACCATTGATAATGTCTTGTGTGCTTAATCCTTTAGATTCAGCATATGTATCTAATTCATTAAAATAAGAGACACGTAACGCTAAATATGTATTAGCAAATAACTTAACAGCTTCCGCTTCTGTTAATCCCATAAATAAGATAGGTACATCTTTCTTAATAGCGCCTTCTTTTAAAAGATTAGCAAACACTTCGGCTTTCTCTTTTTGTCCGGGTTCGCAGCCAACAATAATTCTGCTTGGATATAAATTATCTTCAAGAGCTTTAGATTCTCTTAAGAATTCAGGGCTAAATAAAATGTTATTTGTTTTGTATTTTTCTCTAATTGATTTAGTGTAACCAACTGGGATGGTTGATTTAATAACCATAGTAGCGTTTGAATTAACCGATAACACTAATTCAATTACTTGCTCAACATATTTGGTATCAAAGAAGTTTTTAACTGGATCATAGTTAGTAGGGGCTGCGACAACTACATAATCGGCATCCCTATAAGCTGAAGCGCCATCTAATGTCGCTACTAAATCTAATTTCTTTTCTTTAAAGTATTTTTCAATATAATCATCTTGAATTGGTGAGATACGTGCATTAACTTTATCAACCTTTTCAGGGATGACATCCACTAATTCAACATGATTATTTTGGGCTAATAATGTAGCTATTGATAAGCCAACATATCCTGCACCTGCTACTGCAATCTTCATCCCTAACTCCTCACTTTTTAAACCATTTGTGGTTTGAAACCAAAGTCTTTTTCTTAATTAGTTGTATCGGCAAAAAACATTTCGATACCACAATAGAATAGATTTTATCTTACTCTGGTACCATCGTGCGACGATAGCCTCATTTCTTTCGAAATACTCTTTTCATCTTCTCTGTAGCTCGATGTGCCAAGATGCGCAAACCGTTCATCTTTTCTAAACAGGCGGGCATAGTTTTATATTCAGTATCTAACTTTTGCCCAATAAAAGAACGCCATTCCTCATGAAGCCAATGTGTCCCATCTGCTCTAATCCTGTCTCTTATTTCTGAGTACGTCGTTGTTGTAAAATTCGGAATACAGCCTAAAGTTAACATCGAATGGCCATTGAAGCAATGAGGATATTTACATTTTCCAATCGGAATAAAAGCAATGGGTTTTTTTATATTTTCAAATATATTTTGAGAAAATCTTGTACAATAACACTGTGTAGTATGTCCTGTTGCCAAATCAACATCAATAGCCCACTGCCCTGCATAACAGAACTCCTTTCGCTTCTTCCCAAAGATTTGCATTTTGAACTTCCAAAACTCAGACTCAAAAGGAGCCCATGTTTTTCGATATTCTTCCTCGCTAAGTCTTGTCAACTTTACAATCTGTTCAGTTGAATCGTCTCTAGCAATAGTTAGCTGAGGAAGAGCTCCAAAATTACGTATAGAAAACTCTTTTAACTCCTCGATGTAAGGAATCAACTCATCGCTAGGTGTAACTTCTACATTGATGGATGCTCCCGCTTTCCAGCATTTATTCACATTTTCAGCGAAACGTTCCAGCCACCCTTTCTTTTTAAGTTCTAAATAGTGGAAAGAACATTTGAATTCAAGATGTGCTAAAAGTTTTGGATCCCACTGACATATTTTATCTAACACCGTTGTAACCGTCATGTTAGAAACGATTTCGCAGTAATGGCCTTCTTTTAATAGTTCATATATGTATAAGGCGATATCTTTTGCAAGCAACGTTTCACCGGCTGCACAAACATTTATAAATGCGCAACCACCTAGCCGTTCCTTTGACAACGCTTTCGCCACATGCTCAGGAGAATATTGATACTCAATCTGTTTTCCGGGGCTAAAATTATTACGAATGGGGAGGTAGCAATAATGACATTGAAAATTGCACACCGTCATAGGAACCTGTAATAGTACTAGTCTTTTAAGTTTATCCATTATTTATTCTCCTTTTTGATTCTTTTTTAAGAAACGATTGAATAGATCCTTGCGTTGATCTTTTCGAATAATGACCATTATCAAAATACAAATAGATATTGCTCCTGTAATAACACACGCAAGTAAGAACATAAGCCAGTTATTCATAGGAATGATAATCTTGACAACAAAAGCAACAGCTGCGACGATAAGGCTGCACCCCGCATTCAAAAAAACATACTTATAAAACGCATACCATTTTTTACCAATAGCTTTGGCTGCATATGGCAGCAAACATATTAAATTACGTAAGATGACAACGACCGAACTTACACCCGCCACCGCAAATATTCCTATAGGCGAATATTCAACAAACACAAAGGAAACCGCGATAGAAATCACAGCACCAATGATATATGTTATCGAGTTAAATTTCAATTTATTGGTAATGCTAAATATGTTATAGACGCTTGAAGTTCCTGCCAAAATTAAATACGCCATTATGCTTAGAATGGATAATATTGTTAACATATCTGCATCTTGCGTTGGCATCCATAAATGGTAAAACGTCATCTTTGGATTCCAGTTCCACGATAACAAAGATGCAAGAGAAATTAGATTTATTGGAATTGTTTTTGCGACAGAAAGGACTCCCATCTCAGTCGAGCCAATAAGGATATTAACCAAGAGAAGATCAAAACCCGTCATAAGCAGATCTCCACATTTGTTGACAACGCTCCACGAACCAGATGTCAGCATTTCTTTCATTGCCTTAGGCTCAAAATAATTTATAGAGAAATGAACGTCGTTCATGATTTTTTGCTTGATTGCATAATGTCCAAGGACTAACAATATAGCGACAATTCCAGCCGCTAACGAAACATAATAGATGTGTAATTCAAAACAACTGAAGAGAATAATTAAAATCAGTATTCTAGTTGCATTTCCTACCATCACCATAATATTCGAAAGATATAGCTTGTTTTTTACTGTTGTAGAAATATGCAACACACTTTGAATATTGGAACAAAAAAAGCTCAAGAAAGTAAGTGCAAAGAGTATTTGAACATCAATCACACGCGTAGTTTTTATCGTCAATACATTTTGGAGATTAATAATTAAAAAAAATGCCGGCAAAAGGAGTATTAAAATGACCAAAAAGTTTGCGACGAGTGCAGAAGAATAGTATTTCTCTGCTTTTTTTATTTCTCCCTTATGATATGCAATCGCAGTAAATCGCGCAGCCATCGCATTGATTGCAATCGTAAGAAGACTCGCATAAGAAACGAAATTATTAGCGAGCTGAGCGAACCCGTTGGCCTCAACACCTAAATCACGCACAATGACAGGCGAGATAAAAAAACCTATGCAAATGTTAAACAGCATAGACATTAATGATGTGACTAAGCTGATTAAGGAATATTTGTTTTCTTTATCAACACTTTTTAACACTCTGAATAACCTCTCTAAGTTGTGAGTAATCAATCAAGTTTTCTTTAATTATTTCCTTGTCTTTTGTGAGAAGAGCATCTATAGCCTTAAAAGCATCATCCAAACATTTAGGCGCAGCTATATATTGGCTATCTTTTATCCAATAATATTGAGCCAATACCTTTCCGTTTAAATTGTCAAAAACCAAACAAGGTGTATTTGTAATATAAGAAAACAGCATGCCATGAAGCCTATCGGTAATTACTAGTTGACTTGATGAAAATTGGTTCCACATTTTTGTTAGCTCTGAATTTCTAGTTTTTGATGTCACGTACCCTGGAATTACCGTGTCTCCATATTTAACAGCCAGATTCTTTTCATTGATTTTCTGCAAAATAGCATCCAAATCTGATTTAGAAAGCACCTTCTCGATATCGTTTCGCATGCACAAAAAAACACCCTCGCGTTGATGCTTTGTTGTTTCCAACTTACCCTTAAGAAACAGAACAATATCAGGACATAAATATACATTTCCATTAGGCAACATTTTCTTCATTAGAGTATAAGAAGTATTATCCCTCAAAAAAACATGTAGATTCTTGTGCTGCTCAAACGCTTTTTTCGTATTTTTATAACTAGCGCGCCCAGAACCATCATCTGAAAAGAAAGCGGTTTCAGGAAAAATGATGACTGGATTCGTTTTAAATCTCGTTACAACATCATTAATACGATTTGCTTCGGTAGGCCATAAGGAACCTATGCTTCCTCCGCCATCAATAATAATAACATCTTTACGCGAAATCAGTCTGGAAATAATAGACCGATATCGCAAATAGTCGATACTTCCAATCTCAACAATTCTTTTTATTCCACAGTCACGCAAGAATCTTATTTGCGAATAGACAATTGCTTGATCGCCTAGATTACCATGCATGGGTGTGGAAATAAGAACGAACCTCGATTTAAAGCGACAATGGAAAAGAAGACGAAAAACAACTAATCTAGCTTGAAACAAGAGTTTGGCTTTTTTTGCCATTCTAACAACACCGTAACGCAAAAGTGGTTTTTTCAACAGCCCTTTTCTATATAAAAAACACAAAAATCGAAACCATCTATCATGAGACTGCCCGCTCATTATTTTCCATCTCTCATAGAAGTTTTTGTAAATCTTTTGCATCTCTATGTTGCGGAAATCAACACGATGTATTATGTATATAAGATATTTGAAAATGTATTGAACAGTCAAATCCCTGCATTTAGTCATTCCTTTTTCTTCAAAAAACAAGGTTCTTTCAAACAAAGCGTCGACTGCATCAAAATTTCGTATTGAAAAGCTTTTTCCTGTGATGCTATCGCTACGTTGAAGATAATTGATTATTGGTTCTTCAATGCAATATATTTTGTTTGCACGATACGCAAGTTCGTGATAAATGAAAACATCTTCATTTAATCTTCCTTCGCGAAATCTAATCCCATCAAGCAACTCCCTCCGATAAAGCTTACCACACGCCATAACCATAAATGTGTAATCATAAACCAAAGAAAAGCGCGAATCTCCATACAAAACTTGCTCCTGGACAGACAATGTGTGTAGTTCATTTCCCGCTTCATCTACGCAACGAAATCCACCAAATACTGCATCTATTCCACCAGATTCCATTGCATCGATAAGTATTTGAAGAGCATTCTCGGTCAACGTATCATCACCATCTAGAAACAAAACATACTCGCCCAAAGATGCCTCAATACCTGAGTTCCTTGCTGATGAAAGGCCTCCGTTCTCTTTGTGTATTACTGTAATTTTCTCATTACGCTGTGCAAGTTGATCACAGATCTTTCCAGAATTATCTTTGGCTCCATCATCCACTAAGATTATGTGATAGTCCGAATAACTTTGAGACAATACAGATTGAACACATTTCTCTAGGTATTTTTCCACATTGTAAACAGGAATAATTATGTCAATCATTATATTATTATTTCCTTTCGCTAATGCTTTTTTTCAAAACAATTTGCTTTAAAATATGTGTGAACGCCTTGGCATTATTTATCTATTGACAATTCTTCTAAAAAGGCGAAAACTTCTGTCACATATCAAATTTTTAATTTTTATAAAACTTGCGATTACACGATATCTACGAATAACACGGATCTCTTTAATTGAACGTTTTGAAGCATAACTATCAGCAATGGTAAGAACAGGATCGATATGTGGATCTTTTTTGCGCTTTGATAGCCCGTTATTTGTTTGCCTATACGCAGTTCCCTCCATATAGGTACAACAAAAAAAGCCAGAACCCAATGCGAGCCTCATTACTAAATCAAGATCCTCAAAATAATTTTCCGGATAACAATAAGAGCCAACTTCTTCTAAAAATGCTTTAGAGACGCAGTAATCACGCGGGATTCTTCTTTGATATAATAATCCCAACATTTTTAGTGGAACAACACCACGAGGAAACTCTCTTTTTGACCATTTTCTATTGTAACGACCGTTGATAAATTGGCCATCTTGATCTACCAAAACCACCCTAGAATAGGAAATGCAATGCTTTGGATCGGTTGATGCGTATATTATTGCCATTTCATTTTCCAGTTTTTGTTTATTGAAATAAAAGTCATCAGAATCCATGAATGTAACAAACGAGCTCTTTGCATTTTGAAGTCCAACATTTCGAGCGTTAGATACACCCCCGTTTTGCTTCAAAAAAATAGGATGTATAATGCTGTATTCTTTCGCCATATCCTTTAGAAAAGCATCAGACCCATCGGTAGAGCAATCGTCTACAACAATTATTTCTTTTGGTTGCATGGATTGTGCTATTACACTCAGAATACACCGCTCTAAATAATTGATTTTGTTATAATTTGGTATAATAACAGATAAATCTAAATTCCCCATTAGTCTTCTCCTAAGGAATTATCAAAACAATTTGCTCGAATACTAATATTTTTCTATACAATTGAATTGATTTGCAAAACGCCACAAACTCAACCAAGAAAAAAGAACCAAAACCGTAATTACTCCAATTCTCAAATGATGTCTCACATCCTGTGTTATTGAGTCATAGCCGTTCTTGGCTTGTGAACGATCGGATCTCTTCTGTAATGCTATAAAGCAAGAATGTGTTAAGCGATTATTCAAAAAGTATTTTTGTTATACGTTGCTTTTTTATACTTGATTGAGATAATCAGCAATATCAGCGAATGCATGCAAATGACTGCGTATCCATTCTCTGTCCTTGTCCCACCATTTCGTTGATTCTAGAATCATTATTTCATCTTCTGTAAAGCGATATTTTATTACTGAAGCAGGTACCCCACCCACTACTGCATATGGGGGAACATCTTTTGTTACCAATGCCATCGAAGCGATAACAGCTCCATCTCCAATTGTAACACCCTCAAGTATTGTGGCTCCGTACCCTATCCACACATCATTGCCAATTTTACAAGCTAGATCTGAGCTTTTGTCTATATATTTATATTCAGAAAAGTCGAATGCATTTCCATAAAAAAGCCCGGTGGAATTATTTTTTGCATAAAATGCAGGATGCACAGAAACGTTTTTACCAATCGGATGCCTTCCTCTCAATATTGTGACATGGTGAGAGATACACGAGTATTTACCAACAACAGTATGGTCTAACTTTGTATGGTCTCCAACATATGTGCCAAACCCTAAAGTAGAATCAATTATCGATGTAGACTTTCCGACATAATTGTGTCCAGCAAATTCTGTTTTTTTGCTAAGAACCGCTGATTTATGTATTCTTATCGTTTTTTTTGATTTAATCATTCTAAGTATAAACATTTTAATGATGTGTTTCATTTCGTGTACCTCAATAATCTTTCATAATATTATTTACTTTTTTACTATCAAGAAAACGCTATAAAAACTATTTAAGCATGTCGAAAGTATTATGTAGAATAACTGCGAAATCACTTTCTAATTCAATCTATTACCTTTTTTCTAACACGAACTCTATAATTATTCTCGGCTAAAATTTGAAAGATACACAAAATCGGCTTATTTCGAAATATAATCAAAAAATTCGTCGAAATTTTTGTCATCATTTATAAGTTTATTTTGGATATATGAAATCATTATTTTAAGCTCTTCGCCAATTTGAACTTCAATGATATGCAATTCTTCAACAGCTTTGATTGCGTGAAAATCGTTTGGTTTTATACATATAAAGTCTCCTCTAGAAACTTTTTTTGCTTTCCCATTTATAACGGCTATGCCAGTCCCCTCAACCACGGTCCATAGTTCACTTCTACGTTGGTGTTTTTGATACGAAATAAAATTGTTGGGATTAATAATCAAATGCTTTGTCAAAGAGTTTTGATTATCCTTATTAATGTTGTAATCTAGAATCTTGTAACTTCCCCAGAAGCGCTCTTCAAACATTGGTCTTAGTGTGATATTCTTAGCAAACTTTTTTAAGGCATCACTTCTTTTTTTATTTGAAACAAGTATACCATCAGGGCTTGCGGCAACCACCACATCTTTTAGGCCTAAAGCAATTATAGGAAGATTCAGTTCGTTAATTATATGGACATTTTGACAAGATTCATCGATTGTACCATTTCCCACAACATTCTCATCCATCACTTCGGTAAGAGAATCCCAAGTACCAATATCTAGCCATAATCCATTATATCTAATAACATCTATATTCTTTTCATTCTCAACAACTGCATAATCAAAGCTTACTTTTGTTAGCTTTTCGTAATTATCGAAGAGCTGTTTATATGTGTGCATCCCAAACAAAATATCCGCTTTATCCAAAATATACTTTATCTTAAAACCAAAAACCCCACCATTCCATAAAGCACCAAGTTTTAAGTACTCAGCTGCTTTATCAAGGCTTGGCTTTTCTTTAAATTCTAAAACACGACTAATGCTTTCGGAGCTTTTTGGGATTATGTATCCATACTTTTCGCTAGGGCATGTGGGCCCAATGCCTATTAATGTTAGATTTGAATTGCCCGCCAGTACATGATCATAAAGTTCCTTTACTTTATCAAAAAAAGAATCGTCAACATACGGATCAACAGGGCAAAAAACCACTGGTTCATTAGGCGACTTTTTTAATACATCAACTAAATAAGCAGAGGCTAGTGATATTGCAGGAAAAGTATCTCTTCTAAAAGGCTCAATGCATGTTTTTGCTTGATTGTTTAATTGTCTATTAATTATCGATTCTTGTGACTTCGAGGTAGCAACGACAACGTCTGCCGTTGGGTCGACCCTCTTGATTTGCCTATAGACACGTTGAATCATCGATTCGTATAGCCCATTTTCGCTTTTTATGAGTTTAACAAATTGTTTTGATCTTACTTCATTTGAAAGCGGCCATAGTCTTGTTCCGCTTCCGCCAGATAAAAGCACAATATTCATAGATTCCTCATTCATTAGAAGGTTTTAATCGAGTCACTTGCAACAAAAAACCTATACCGCATTCTACTACTTTTGTTATGGATTATGAAATACATCAGTGAGTCGTTGCTAACCAATAATTACCAAACTCTCAAAAACAAATCGCTATCAATATGTTTTTTTCGAGTTTGAAATATTAAAATTCGTATCATCATTTAAAAGTTTTTCAAAAACATTGCCGACGTGAACTGCAGTGTTTTTGTAAAACTTCCTTTCAATTTCCTCAAAAGGAACCGTTTTTTCAATATTTTCAGAAATAAAACACGAGATTATCCTCGAATACTCTTCGATGCATTTCTCCCCTTTGATAATATTAAGCCCCAATCTATATCTATTTATATATGGAATAGTTGGGCATTCTTTTGATTGACAAAAGTTGATAATAATTTTCCCCGTACTTATATAATCAAAAAGTTTGCTAGGAACTTGATTAGATGTTTGATTTCCAATATTAATCAGCACATCGGCTTTTTTCATCATTGAAAAACTTTCGTCAAGAGAAATAACACCCAAGCGTTTTATCTTGTCCCCAAAATAACGCGCCTTATAATCATCGATAACATCTTCTTGCCCGTCTCCAGCAAATAAAAGAACGAAGTTAATATTGTTAATATCTTTAAAAACATCCAAAGCATACCTGCAATCGCGTATATGGCTGTAAAATCTCCCGCTATAAAAAAAGATTAAACGGTCATTGATGCTTCGATTTGGTTTTTCAAAAACCATATTTCTAACATTGGGAAACTCAGCTACAAAAAACTTATCAAAGAACTTATCGTATAGATGATTATTTTTTATTTCTTCGTATAAAAGAGGCGTTGTGATAACGTATTTTGCCTTGCGAAACAAATTAAACTCAATGAGTTCTATTTTTTTGTTCTTGTACCCAACATTAGAAGATATCGGATCAACTTGATAAATAATATATTTGATTTTTGTTTTATCATAAATGCGATCACACACAATAGCGTTCATAACATGCGAGCAAACGGCAATCGTTATATCATATTTATGAATATCTTTAGAAAAAATCACATTTATTTTTTTTGCTACTTTTTTCGAAATTTTATTTTCTCTTCCATTGATGCTGAAACCAAGTAACCTTTTTAAGGATAAAAAAATGGCAAGAAATGGATTTCTTTTAAAGATTTTTTTAATGCTACAAAAGCTACTCTCAAAAACATTATAGATAATAGAATTATCTACCTTTGATTTTTTCGAAAGTTTATATTCTCCGGAAATATTTACGATATCACATACAACACCCTTCGAATTAAGTTCTTTGACAATTGAAAACAGACAGTTACTTGTTGCGGTTCTGCTGGGAAAGGTTTCCCAAGTAACAAATAAAACTTTCATTGCCTACCGTACTCCTTCTAAGTATTTATGATTTTTTCGAACGATATTTTTTTACTACAGCAGGGTTTCCCACAGCAACGGCCCAATCAGGTATATCTTTTGTAACAACGGCACATGCTCCAATAATAGAATGGCTACCGATTTTAACTCCTGGAAGAATGGTAACATTAGCTCCTATCCAAACATCATCACCGATAAAAACCGGTTTCTCAGCAGTAAATCCCTGACCACGCATCGGCCTTGTAATGTCATCTGTTTTATGGTTTAAGGTATAAATGGAGCACTTTGGCCCCATCATCACATCGTTTCCAATATAACAAGTTCCTTCTATGAACGCATCGATACCTATTCCAGAAAAATCTCCTATTTCGACTTTGGAAGAAAAAATAGCTCCTTTTTCAATGTTAACTTTTTTGCCACATTTATTTAAAATGAGTTTCCCACACATACGTCTAAAAGCTTTTTGCCCAATTCGAATTCTAGAAAAAGACACAGGAAGGTGCTTACCTATCAAATAATATAGAAATAATCCTATAGCTTTTTTTATCATTGCTTATACCACTTTACGATTATTATTGTTTAATGCATATTTTATATCTGAAATGCAAATTGCCTTTAAAACAATCAAGTAAAACCAAATGTTGTCGTAAGTTAGAAGATTAATTGCCACCATTCTGACCAATAAAACCGTCACTGGCAAAAAAACGATTTTCATTCTCTTTTTGCATCCAGCGAATGCAAATTTTAAAGATAAAAAGAAAAATGAAAAGCCAATTATACCTAACGAATACAAAACTTCTATAAATGTATTGTGGCAACCCAGCCTACCATCAAGAAGAGCATTTAAACCATTGCCGAACAAAAGAATTTTTGCGTTAGTAAAAATCTCCTCCAAATAAGCTTTCCAAATTTCAATTCTACCAGTTGAAATATCGTTTAGAGATCCTCCTCTGTCGTTTAACAATCTAAACAAATAAAGATTTATGCTATTACGAGCAATGAAATAGATTAGGCCAATAATAAATGCACCGCCTAGTATGAATTTAAAGGCTCTTAGAAACCCGTTTTTCTTAATTATTAGCACAAGCCATAAGAAAATAAGAACAATCAGACTTACCAAAAACGATTTGCTTATAGACATAAAACCAAACACACACAAGCTACCAACCAAAATAAAGTGTAATGGCTTTTGTTTTTTGTGAATGATAATAGTAGCTAAACAAGCAATAGCAAGTATTATATCAACAGTATAATAATTTGGATTACCTTGTAGTCCAGAAAAACGATGTTCATAAGCATCGTCAGCCAGTTTCATCGTTGTATCTAGAAAAAGAGAGTTAATTAAAGGCAAATAATTTCTAAATAAAGCCAAAAAGGAAGATAAAATGAGGCCAATAGAATACGCAACTATAATGCTTTCAGGATGGACATCTTTTTTACTCAGAGATGATACGACAAGCAACCCCAAAAACATTGTTATGATTGTTGATACTTGTCCAAGACCCGAGAAAACAAAGCAATAACAGGCAAAAAGTATAATCGCAAGAAGACTATTTGAATCAAATCTTTTTTTTGCTAGCAACATTTTTAAAGCCACAGCAAAGAAAAAAATAGTAAAAAAACTAATACCTGAGTATTCAAGTTTTAAAATCGATGAAAAAGGTAAGGTAAAAAACAATAGAACGATACAATTTGAGGTGGAAGAAAACAAAACCACAGACAGCGAAATCGCAAGGAAAGCAAAACAAAACAAATTATTAAAAGCTCTCCCAACAAAAATGCAAAAAAACAAAAAACAAAGTATAGTTTGCAAATAAAAATGATTTTGCTTTGTCGAGATATTTAATGTTCGATTATTACCTAATAATGTATTATTAATCACAAGTTCTCCTTATACCATTCAATGGCTTCACACAAACCTTTTTCAAAGGAATAATCAGGATTATAATTCAACATTGTTTTTGCTTTTAAAATGCTGGCGTTACTATGTTTTATATCGCCTTTTCTGTCTGGGCCAAATTTTGGCTCTATATTTTTTTTCAGTGCTTTGGTTAGGGAGTAATAAATATCAATCAAATACTCTCTTCCGCCATACGCAATGTTATACGCTTGGCCAGCAGCCTCATGAGACGCTAGACAAGCCTTCAAATTTGCTTCAATAACATTTTCGATATATGTAAAATCTCTCGATTGCTTCCCGTCACCATTAATTGTAGGTTGCTCATCATTTAATAGTTGTTTGATAAACTTAGGGATTACAGCGGCATATGCTCCATTAGGGTCTTGTCTTCGACCAAAAACATTAAAATATCTTAAACCATAAGTATCTAGCCCATAATGAAGTGTATATTGTCTACCCCACTCTTCATCGCACCTTTTAGTCAAAGCATATGGGGATAGCAAATTTCCCTCTTTCCCTTCTGTTTTTGGAAGATTGGGTTCATCGCCATAAACTGACGAACTTGAAGCATAAACAAATTTTTTAACACCATTTTGTCTTGCGGCTTCCATCATGTTGAGAGTTCCCAAAATGTTGTTAGCACAATAAAACTGAGGCATTTCAATACTCCTTGGAACGCTTCCCCAAGCTGCTTGATTCAAGACATAATCAACGCCTTTGCAGGCTTTCATGCATGTTTCGAAATCTTTAATGTCGCCTTTGATGAATTCGTAGTTTGGATTACACAAGAACAAATCGACATTTGCTTGTTTACCAGTAGACAAATCGTCCAAACATCTTACTTTATACCCAAGTTTTAAAATTGCTTCACAAAGGTTAGAACCGATAAAACCAGCTCCACCAGTAACTAAAAATAATGAATCCTTAGGAAACTTTAAATCTTTATATCCCATACATCCAGCCTTCTCTCGCCAAAAGATGCAAGCAGTTGATAACTTGTATTTTGTTTTTATAATCTCCAGTATTTATATCCAAGAGCTAATAGTTCGTCTTTGTTTCTTGCGCCTTTAACATCAACAATTATATTTTTGGAATTATCTTTGCTGGCAAACATTTTTTGAATATCCTCATTTGAAAGTTCCTTAAACTCTTTATGCATGACAGCAATAATCAAACAATCCAAATTTTTAAATTCAGAAATATCAACCAAGTCAACACCATAGAATCTCTTGGCGTCAGTCGCATCGGCAACAGGATCGCAAACAATTGGATTAATGCCGTATTCTCTTAGCTCTTTAAGAATATCATTTACCTTTGAATTTCTGGCATCTGGGCAATCTTCCTTAAATGTTATTCCCAGGCATCCGACTTTAGCGTCTCTTATTTGCTTATCGGCTTTAATTAATTGTTTAACGGTTTGTTCTGCAACATATTTACCCATATCGTCATTGATTCTTCTACCAGAAAGAATGATTTGAGAATGGTATCCAAATTGTTCGGCTCTGTAAGTCAAATAATAAGGATCTACACCAATACAATGACCGCCAACAAGGCCAGGTCTGAAAGGCAAGAAATTCCACTTTGTTCCAGCGGCTTCTAGCACTTCAAGAGTATCTATACCCATTTTGTTAAAGATGATAGAAAGTTCGTTCATAAATGCAATATTGATGTCTCTTTGAGAGTTTTCAATGACCTTAGCGGCCTCAGCAACCTTAATGCAACTTGCTCTATGAACACCAGCGGTAACTACTATTTCATAAACGCGTGCAATTTCTTCTAGAGAGTCGGTATCCATTCCGGAAACAATCTTCTTTATGGTCGTAAGCCTATGAACTTTATCACCAGGATTAATTCTTTCCGGTGAATAGCCAACCTTAAAGTCTACACCGCATTTAAGTCCAGACTCTTTTTCAAGGATTGAAATACAGGTTTCTTCGGTAACGCCAGGATATACAGTTGATTCATAAACAACAATTGCCCCTTTTGTCAAATTACGACCAACGATTTCACTTGAGCCAATTACAGGAGTTAAATCAGGTGTCGTATCATCGTTTACTGGTGTAGGAACGGCCACGATGATGAATTTTGCTTCTTGAAGTTTCTTTTCATCATAAGTCCATTCGACTTTACAAGACTTAATACTTTCATCACCAACTTCTTGTGTAGGATCTTCTCCTCTTTTGTAGGCTTCAACTTTCTCTTTGTTGATATCAAATCCTATGACATCTACGTGTTTTGAAAACTCCACAGCAATGGGCATTCCGACATAGCCCAAACCAACAAGAGCCAATTTTGTTTTTTTGTTAATTAATGAATTATAAATAGACATTTTATTTACCTCCAACAAGTTCTGTTGCTTTAATTAAATGATTTGAAGAATTATTATCGCTTATAACCACAGCCGGAACACCTCCAACCGTAACATCACTATCTACGCTGCGAACAACCACTGCCCCAGCGGCAACCACAACATTATCGCCAATAGAAATACCACCAATTATCTTTGCCCCAGGACCCAAATAGACATTATTTCCAATCTTAGCTGATTCACTTTTTCCTGATGTTGAACCAACATTTACTCCTGCATGAATTCTGCAATTCGCCCCTATTCTACAAAAAGGAGAAATTACTATCGTGCCATAATGAACAATGGCCAATCCAGGACCAATGGTATTGATTGGAATAGAAAAACCAAGTTTAATAGAATGTGTATGGAACTTTAACTTATAAATGAAGTAGCCAATAGTTTTAATCCTCTTATTTGAATAATACTCAAGTTTCCGCATAATTATTTGAAACTTCCAAATATCGTCACCAAAAAATGATGGGCGCTTTCTTTTTTCCCCAAAGCAATTCGATCACATTCTAGGTAATAAACTAATTTCTTTTTGCTATCTATCATTTTCAATCTTATTCTTTCTTTAATAAATGCTTAAAAACGTTTGTAAAACTATTAATTGCTATATTTTCTGAAAAATCATGGGCACGATTGAAAGACAAATCTCTATATTTTTGAACGTTTGATTTATCGTTTAGAAGAAAATGTAGAGCGTTTGCGAGAGGTACACAATCAACCACACCATTTTGATTCTTATTAAAACGACGTACAAGTACTCCATAATCACATTCTTCAAAATCGCCCCTAACCTCAGTATACTCCTGGCTTTTACGAAGCACTTCAGCCGGCCCAGAAAAACAATTTGTAGCGACAACAGGAAGCGATAAAGACATGGCCTCAACCAAAACGTTGGGAAAGCCCTCACTAAGAGATGAAAGAACAAAACAATCACATTTTTTCATATATTTATAAGGGTTTTTCTGAGAACCAGTTAAAAATACATGCCCATCTATTTTTTCCTCTAAAATGATATTTTCTAGTCGTCCACGTAGTTCTCCATCGCCAATCATAACCAATCCAACATCAAGAGCGCTACGGCGAAGTAAAGCAAATGCCTTTAGCAAATATTCAAAGCCTTTTTCTTCACAAAATCGTCCAACACAAACAAAGTTGAATGTGTGGCCGTGCAAAAAATCATTGAAAACATCAGGCACATTTTCTTTTGATTCTTCAATAATAAGCGATAAATTAATGATGTTATAAACACAAAATACTTTTTTCGAGTCGTCTGGATATCTTGAAACGTAATAATTAGCTAGATATTTGGAGTTACATATTAAAGCATCCGAGCAGTCTAAACTTTTTTTGAAAAGTCTTATGTGTTCTTTTAATTTAGAAAAATCTCTTGATGAGATTATTTTTTTAAAATTCGGAGTATTGATACGATTGATTGGGTTATGTATGGAAAGAAAACTGAAAATAATGTTTGGTCTATTGTTTCTTAGATACTTCTTATATTTTTTGATTCTTTCTAAAGTACGAATAATTTTTATTAAAACAAAATTACTTGCAGGAGATTGAAAATCAATAAGTTCTCCGCCAAATGAATAGTCTATTTTACTGCCATCAAATAATAATAATTCGACATTATAATCTCTCGAAAGAGCCGTAGATATATTTGCTACACTTCGCTCGGTTCCGCCTATTTGAAGGTTTTCTTTTATAATTGATACCAACATCTAGCCAACCCTCTTTAGAGAAACAACCCGCTTTTGTTCCAAAAGTTTTTTATAAGTCTCATTCACAAGCTTTTTTCCAATTGTATCCCAATTAAAATTGCTCTCTATGTATTTTGCTAAATTCTTACCCATGACAGATAGTGTGCTGTCAGATACACAATTGTCTATATAACAAAACTCTTGATAAAAAGCCTCATAACTATTATCAACCAAAAAACTATTAACACCATCTAGAATGTATTCTTCAATAACACCAAACTTTGTGCTAAATAATGGTTTGCTAAAACGTGCGGCTGTGAAAACTAGTCCACTCATAGAACCTTTTAAATAAGGAAGGACAATAAGACTGCATTTTGAAATAAAGAAATTTAACAGATTATCCGGAACATAATCATCGTAAATAATCACGTTATGAAATTTTCCGAGCGCTTTCTTCATAGGTTCTATCGAATATCCGTCAGCAGTTTTGCCCGCAATAATTAATAAAGATTCTCCACCATTCAAAGAATCGCTCCACGCTTTTGCAATCCTATCTACACCTTTATCGCGGTCTATCCTTCCACAAAAAAGATAAATTCTTTTATACTTCTGAACTTTTTCTATTATCGAACGTTCGATCAATTCTAAAGCGTAGTTAGTTTTGAAATTAGAATATACACCATGCATTTGAATCGATACTTTATTCGACAAAGTTGGAAAATACTCAGCAAATTCTTGTTTCATATTCAAACCATGAACTATAACCATATCAGCAATGCTATAAATTTTTTCACAATACTTTGCATACTTCATATCAGAAGAGTGAGGCAAAATGTTGTGAGCCTTTATCGTAAGGGCGCAGCATTGCTTTTTTAGTTTTTTGAAATATTTAATGTCTATCTTGTAAAATAGTGGCCATTCAATATGAATTAAATCGAAATGACTTGTTTTTGAAAGTTTAAGTATTTTTTTATATGCAGCAATATACTCTATACCTCTAATAAATTTTCTTAAAATCCCTCTTTTCATTTTGTTAGAATGGGTGAAGAAAAGATTGTTAATAGTATATTTGCCTTCCTGATCACTAGGAACAACAAAGTTGTTTGCGGACACAAGAACAACGTCTGCATAATTAGAAATCGCACCAACAAGACCAGTTGAGTAATAATACAAATTTGATCCTTTTGCGCACCAGGGATCTACATATAAAATTTTCATTCTGTTTTTCAAATTATTACGCGATTGAAATGTATCTGTTTTCATTCAGACCGCTCATATATAAATTACCTAAAAAATGTACGATTTTTGGAAATATTCAAGTACGAAATGTCTCTTTCTTTAATTTTTTTTGCAGGAACTCCGGCATATATGCCTTTTTCTTCATATTCCTTAGGCGTAACAACACTTCCTGCTCCGAAAACGCATAGATCATTGGCAATGGTCCCAGCCAAAATAATTGCTCTCGCTCCAATCCAAACGCCATTTCCGATAACCGTTTTTCTTTCGTAATAGTCGAAGGTGTTACTATTAAGGTCGTGGCTAGCAGAATATATTATTGTGTGCATTGAGATTGAAACATTATCTCCAATTATTAAAGTGCCTCGCCCATCAAGAGTACAAAACTCATTGACTATTGTATTCTTGCCTATTCTAATTCTCCAAGGCTCGAATACAAAACTTCTCATATTGATTCGAGACCCTCTTCCAATTTTCAGTCCGCATAATCTATACAGTATCTTTCTGATGAACCAAAACGGGATTCTGTTGATGAAATAGTTAATGAAAATATATAAAAAATCATATGCAATGGACTTCAGCATATTTAAACACTCCCATTAGTTCGTTGATTAGCGGTGGAGCGCTTGTCAGGCAGATTCTTTTCATATTTTATTTTTTTCAAAACACCATACCACATATTCCAACAGGCATACCAAAAAGCGATTAAAAACGATTTTTCGTCGCAAATATGGAATAAATCAAAATGGCTTTTTAGCTTTTTACTGAATTTATCATGGCTAATGCTTTTTCTTCTAATCCTATATTTTGCAAGATTTTCGTTCAACAAATAGCAGTTTGCTTGTTTGCAAAGAATAAGAAGAATAGCATAGTCGTTGTTCTTCTTTATATTTTTAATTTGAATTAATCCATGAATCTTTGCAGAATACATAAACGCTAGGCAGCCTGGGTACCCATAGTTGTACATTTTTCTTTTAGTAATTTTTTTTGGACCTGAAACATAAACACTCAAAGGTTTGCTTTCCTCATCTATTTTTTCATAGCCATGATAAATGAACGAATAATTGTTGTCTTTTGCAAAGGCAATCATTTTTTCTAGCTTTGTTGGAACCCACAAATCATCAGAATCCAAAAAGGCAATCCATTCGCCTCGAGCTTCTCTAAGCGCTCTATTTCTAGTCAGCGCTGCACCAGAATTAATATCGTTTTTAAAATACTTGATTCGGTTGTCTTTGAATGAACCGACGATATCGTCAGTATTATCGGTAGAACAATCGTCTACTATTATTAGTTCCCAATTTTGATATGTTTGATTTATAACAGACTCGATTGATTCAGCAATCCATCGGCCCGTATTCCAAGAAGGCATAATTATTGATACTAATCCATCAATCATTGCTTGGCACCTCTTTGTTATACTTTTTGCCTAAAACACCAAATACCGTCATAAAACATAATTTAATGTCTCTCCAATATCCGTATTTTTTTAAATCAAATAAGTTCCATTCCATTTTGATGGGAAGTATCTGATTTAGATACGCTTCATCAGCATTTTCTGCTTTATCAAGCATATCATTCTCGTCTTTGAACATGATGGACGCGCTTGAGGACACGCCCGCTGGTAAAAGCAAAGTGGCCAAATATTCGGCCTTATATTGATTAACATATTTAGGGACTTCTGGCCTTGTTCCAATAAAGGTCATAGTGCCTCTAAACACATCTATTAATTGACTTATCTCATCAATTTTGAATTTCCTAATGAATTTGCCAACTTTTGTGACCCTTGCGTCATGACTGGTGGTAACAAGCGTGCCTTTTTTATCAGCATCTTTCACCATTGATCTAAACTTGAAGATTCGAAAGTGTTTACCGTATTGGGTGACTCTTTCTTGTCTGTAGAAGACTCCACCTCTACTATCAACAACAATTGCTAGCGATAGAATTAGAAAAAATGGAAGCAAGATTAATAAACATATTCCAGAAACAAGTATATCGAACACTCTCTTCCAAAATAAACTGAAGTTTTTCTTTCTAAGTCTCTCCCAATATGGTCTAACTTCGTCTATTTGTAATTCAGGTGGTAATTTCTCCCACTTTTTAATTAACATAGTCTTTTAATACTTGCTTATAAATTTCAATAATATATTCCACTTCTTCATCTGTTAAGCATGTATGAAGTGGTAATGTAATCTCGTTAGCGTATCTAGCATAAGCGTTTGGATAGTCTTTGATGTCAAAGCCTAACTTTTTATATGCAGTATGCATTGGCAATGGTTTGTAATGAACGTTTGTGCTTATGCCTAGTTCCGCCATTTTGATGATAATTTCTCTTCTTTGTTCGTCGGTAACGCCAGGAACTCTTGTAATATATAGGTGGCCTGAGCTGGTATGTTCATTTGTGTAATGCGGTAGCACTTCAACACCTAGTGGCTTAAACGCATCATCATATCTTTCAATGATTTCTTTTCTACGTTTGAGCATTCCTGGATAACGTTCAAATTGTTTTAAACCAATGGCAGCGACAATATCAGTCATGTTGCATTTATACCAAGTGCCAACAATGTCATATTCCCACATACCTGGCTTATTTTTGTTCAAAGCATCTTTGGATTGACCATGTAATGAATAGAGCTGAATTTGATGATATAACTCAGCATCATCAATTCCACCTATGTGATTCCATGTCATCGCACCACCTTCAGCGGTTGTGAAGTTTTTGACAGCGTGGAAACTGAAGTTTGTAAAATCAGCAATTGAACCAATCATCTTGCCTTTGTATGATGCTCCAATAGCATGGGCAGCATCTTCGACAATCGCTATTCTGCCAATAGCTTGTTGAATCTTGTTTGATGGTTTGAATAGGTGCTTCTTTCTATTAACAATCTCAAAGATTCGATCATAATCGCAAGGAACACCACCAATATCAATTGGAATAATAGCTTTTGTATGTTCGTTGATGGCTTTTTCTAAAGCCTCGTAATCCATCTCAAGATTATCTTTTTGACAATCAATTAAAACCAATTTAGCACCAACATGACAAACAACTGATGCAGAAGCTGTATATGTATAAGCACATGTAATGACTTCGTCTTCATCAGTGCCACCTTCTTGCGGTCCAATGCCTAGAAGCCTTAATGAAATCTCACCACAAGCAGTTTGAGAATTAAGGCAAACGCAGTTAGGCACTTCAGTCGGAACGCCAACATAACCTGCTAATAGCTTTTCAAGTTTCTTGGTTCTAGGACCAGTTGTAATCCAACCACTTTTTAGTGCTCTAGAAACTTCTTCAACTTCCAAATCAGAAATGTCTGGAGGAGAAAATGGTATGTTCATCTTTTTAGTCATAACTTAATATTCCTTCTATTTACTATGGCTAATTCCACTTTATTTCTTCAAATCTCAAAATAGGAAAAACTCGATAATCACAAGATGATTCGTATGAAACGATATTCCCACGATATTTGGGTCAAACGTGTTGTTCAAAATGTCAATAGAGTCCGTTCTTTAAAGTTAAAATCCCAACATTGGGATGTTAAAGCTCGTCTTGGGTTTTATTCAGCCTTCTTTGTCAGCAAATTGTATTCACCACCATCCGTGATGTCAACGGAATTATCTACCTAAAGGCTGGATTAGATTAATTTTAAACAAAACAGCTTCAACACTATATTCTTTGAGAGCGGAATTAATTACATTTAATATTTGCCCAGAATTTTCGCGATAATCTTTAACCAACAATAATGCATTACCAGCATCGGCAAAGTCTCTTAAGTAATCATTTAGTTTGCTTACAATGAGATTTTGTATATTTTCATTAAATGCGTAGAATTCTTTTGGATTTGTGACTTTATACTTAAGAGTGTAATTAATTTGATATAAGGCATCTGGGCCATTATTGATGAAGAGTTTATCTGACGTTAATTCTCTTTCGTTTAGCGAAATAACAGCACCGACTTTATCAATGAATGGTGCTCTAAAGTAGTTTGAAGATTTTTCATCTATTAATCTATGAATTGAGCCTTTGCGAGTGATAATAGTGACACTGTTTTTGTTTGGTTTCACAATCCTCCTGAAGAAGTAAACTGCAAAGATAAGAAAAACAATGGCTCCAATCACTACATAGAAGGCTGGACTTTTGACCATATCCTTTAAAGCAGATCTTATACTTTCTGTAGAACTGCCTGTTGATCCTTGTTCTCCTGAATTGCTGCTTGCTGCGGAAGTTAAAAATTGAATTAACGCTCTGTTCATGTTTGTTTCCTTCTTTTATCTATTCGTTAGCTTTGATTGTCTATCAAAAAGAGTGTCGACACGACACTTTCTTCATTAAAAAAAATGTGATGAGAAATATCAACTACAATTATACTCCCCCCCCGAATTGATTTCTGAAGGTTCTACGAACGTAGGTACTACTTCATGGAGGGCGGCTTTAGCGATTTTGTTGCTATCTAAGTGGATAGCGTTATATAAGATTCTTAGTTTTTCACTTAATTCTTCTTGGGATAATGGTTCATCTTTCTCGATGAAGATCTTTTCATTATCTGTTTTGGTTAATCTTTCATCTTTAACTAATAGTTCTTCGTAGAGTTTTTCTCCTGGTCTTAAACCAGTTTCAATGATTTTGATATCTTTATCTGGTTCATAACCCGCCATTTTGATGATTTCAACAGCAAGGTCATATATTTTAACTGGTTGACCCATATCTAAGACCATGAGTTCGCCGTTTTTAGCGATAGCGGCACTATGAAGGACTAATTGAGATGCTTCAGGAATGGTCATGAAGTATCTAATAATACGTTTATCAGTTAAGGTAACTGGTCCACCATTAGCGATTTGTTTTTTAAATAATGGTATTACTGAACCCGCTGAACCTAAGACATTACCAAATCTAGTAGCAGAGAATGTGGTTTTTTGTTTGATTTGAGCGTGGCTCATACAAATCATTTCACACATTCTTTTTGTAGCACCCATGACATTTGTAGGGTTAACCGCTTTATCAGTAGATACCATATGAACTCTACTAGCTTTATATTTTTCTGCAAGTTCAACGGTATTTAATGTACCGAATACGTTATTATCAACTGCTTCAATAACATTATGTTCCATTAATGGGACATGTTTATGAGCAGCTGCCATAATAACGATATTTGGTTTATAGGCTTTGAATACTTTTTCTAAAGCCATCTTATTAGTGATACTACAGATTTCTATTCTTAAATCTAAGGAATTACCATATTCAATTCTTAGTTCTTGTTGGATATCATATACACCATTTTCATAGATATCTAAGAGTATGAGTTGTTTTGGTTCCATCTTAGCGAGTTGTCTAGCAATTTCACTACCGATGGAGCCACCACCACCGGTGACTAAGATGGTTTTACCTTTATAGTAATCAATAGTGACATCAGTGACGACTTCTTGTTCTTTTCTAAACAAGAGTTCTTCAATATCGAAGTCTCTAAGAGTTCTTTTACCCTTTTGGGTAGATTGCATGCTTGGATAGTCATAACTCTTGATTTTGAAGCCCGCTTGTTTGTAACGGTCATATAGTTTCTTTCTGGCTTCTACAGAAACACTGCTTGGTAAAGCAATAACGATTTCTTGAATACCTTGTTCGATTAATTGGTCTGGGGTGTTATCTTCTTCTAAGATGACAGGTTTACCATATATTTCTCTACCTAATTTTTCTTTATCGATATCAACAAAGCAAACTGGGGTATAGGCACTTGTGGGGTTATTAATTAATTCTTCTGCTAAACCAGTACCAGTGACACCTGCACCGATAATAGCGATTCTAATCTTATTAACTGGATCGCCTTTTTCTACAGTCCAATCAGAATGGGCAAAGAAGTTAATGAGTCTAACCATTCTTTGACCGCTTTTAGTGCTTCTATTGATACGTTTATACAATAAGCGATATACCATTCTAATGGACAAAGAGATTATGGAGTCCGCGAAAACGATGAGGGCTACAACTGGGAATGGTAGGCCACCAAATACTGGTACGAATCTTTGAACGAGATAATACACTACTAAGAAGCAGGCGTCCGCGAAGATTAGTCTGAGATAACTTTGTACACCACCATATCGCCAGATTTGTCCATACACTTTCCAGAAGAATCTCGCTGTAATGCCGATAACAACAGTAAGAGCAAAGTGAGAAAGGATTTGCCACCACTTTAACGGATGGCCCTGATAGAGCAATAGAGCAAAAGCAATAACGGCAGTGAAGATGAGGATGTCATAGAAAATGAGCGTCCATCTCACTGGAAATAATGATTTATAACCTTTACGTTTCATTTTGTTTTATTTATTGATGATGTTAGTGACGATATCGATAGCGACATCAGCGGTCACTAATCGTCCACACATCGTGAATTCCACTTTAACTGTTCTTTTGTGGAGGTTGACTTTTTTGATTTGAGTTTCTAGTCCCATTAAAGGACCATCTAATACTCTAATCGTTTCACCTTCTTTTACTTCGATTTTTGATATTTCTGTGATTCTGTTGTTATTTTTGCTATAGAGAATATCAATCATACGAGATTCATCTTGATCTAATGGCACAAAGTTATATGTATCAGCTTCTCTTCCTAATAGCTTAGTGAAGCCTGGGATCCAATATAGTTCGAAGAAGAGTTTTTTAACATCACTCGTTTCAACAAAAATATAGCCAGGGAAGCATCTTTCTACGACTTCTCTTAATTCACCTTTATATTTTCTTAATGATTTACGATATGGGGCAAAAACGTCAAAAGATGCGTCATCTGGCTTATTTTTTAAAATATCATCGATGGCTTTTTGTTCTTTTCCGGTTTTGACTTGAATAACGTAATACATTTTGTTTCTCTCTTTTCTTTACTTTTTAGGTTTTTAGAGCATGTTCGTTCATTAGATATAAGTCCAATACATATACCTAGATTAGTTGATGACATCCATACCCTATTGAGGTGCCTAAGGCTTCGACTTAGTGATATGGAATAAGAAGGTGTTTGTTTTTTGTTAGAAGTTATCTAACGTAGTTGAATAAGTCAGGATTTTTGATTTTCTTATATGACTTATCTAATGTTGAAGGTCTGAATGAATGAGTGTCACTAGCGACATAGTCCACTAGACCTTTTTTTAGTAGTTTTTTAACAAATCTTTTTTCTTTCCAGGAAGTCAACCCTAGATAAGAGTTTGAATTGATTTGTATCTTAGCCCCTTCATTAATGAGGGCCACTACTTTATCATAACTTATCCATTCATATCTTTCGATGTGGGCTATGATGACTTCATAGCCATTAATGGAGAAGTTATAGAGGATATCGAGTAGGTCTTCTGGTTCTCTAGTAAATGAGAATTCTAGAAGCACTCGATTAGTGTTATTTAAAGTCAATAGTTTACCGGCTTTTAGCATTGATAGAATATCTTCTCGATGCGTATAGCAGATTTCTTGACCTAAATATAGTTTTACTGGTAGCTTTTCTTTTTCTACCGCTTCCTTTAATGTTTGGAAGGCTTGTTTTATTTCTTCCAAAGATTTTTCGTATCTATGGTAGATATGATGAGGGGTGCAATATATTGTATCCACACCGATTGATATTTCATGTTTTATCATTTCTAAAGATGTCTCGAGGTTAGGTGAGCCATCATCAACATTAGGAATGACATGAGTGTGGATATCAATCATTGTTATTTATCGCTTTCTGGTTGTTTATTTTCTTCTGCTTGTGGTTGATCTTCTTCATCGGATTCAACAACTTGATTACCTAGAGGTTGTTTAGCCTCATTTGGGTTAGTGTCTTTACCATAGTAGTTTTGATAGTAGTATTTGTACTTATTACTATAATAGTAATTACCGCGTTTAGCGGATAAGTTCGCAAAGACACAGCCTAAGATGTTAACACCGTTATCTCTTAAGATCTTCACTGATTCTCTAGCGGCGGCTTTTTCTGTCTTGGATTGACTGATAACGAAGACACAGCCATCGCATAATCTTGATATGATTGCAGCGTCAGAGACAGCGAGGATTGGAGGACAGTCAACGATGATATATTCGTATTGTTCTCTGAGTGTTTTGAAGATTTGTTCCATATTATCACTACCTAAGATAGCGGTTGGATATGGGACTTTACTACCTCTATTGAGGCAGTCGATACCGTTATCACCATGTTTGATGGCCTCTTCTAAGGAGATGTGACCCGCGAGAACATCGGTGATACCGTTTTTATTTTCTTGATGGAAACTACGGTGAAGTTTTGGTCTTCTAAAGTCTAAATCTACGACGATGACTTTTTTACTATCTTCTGCGTATGTCGCAGCGATATTTAAAGCGGTGACAGATTTACCTTCACCTTGCATGGATGAACAGATTTGGATGACTTGGACGTGTTTATCAACGTTAGCGAATTCTAAGGATGTTTTGATACGTCTATATGATTCCGCAGCGATTGATAAAGGTTGTTCAACGGTGATAATGCGATAATGTGGATTATCAATGGTTGTGTGTTTATTTTTACGAATAGCCATAATTATTTACCACCTTTCTTTTCATCATCGAATTGATATTCAGGAATACCAGCGAGCACTGGGATATTAAGCATTCTTTCGATTTCTTCACTGGATTTGAAGGTGTTATCGCTTAATTCTCTAATGACGGTATATAGGAGGGCAACTGCCACACCAGCACCTAAGCCAAGGGCAAGGTTTCTTGTGGTATGAGAGACTTGTTTTGCCACTTCCGCTCTATCGACGATATTGAGATTGTTCTTTAACATGTGATATTTAGGAGCGGTTTCATCATCTGGTTTAGAGGAGTCTGCTTCTTTACATGTCCAATCCATGACTGCGTTAACAAGATTGATAGCTTCTTCTTTGGTCTTAGATGAATATCTCACTGTGATCATTAAGTTACCGGTTGTGTTACTAACAGATAAGTTAGATGATTTGAAGTTTGGATTTTCTTCTAAAACGTGTTTCAAAACGGAATTGGTTTTGACGAAAGAAACAACGGTATTTGTTAAGTTGTTAGATAAGGTGTAGTCTTGAGCGGCTGTTTGAGATGAGGTGTTACCTTCTGGGGAAACCATGATGACACCACTAGCTTGGTAAACAGGGGCCACTGATTGTTGGACCTTGGACCAAACAAAGCCACCGATGCCACCCGCTAAAATAAAGACGACAATGGCGATCCAGTTTTTGCGGAGGATGAATAGAATGTCTTTAAATGTCAGACCTCTACTTTCCTCTCTTAGTTCTTGTTTTTCTTCATCCATAATTCGATTCTCCTATTACTATCGAAGTATTGTGTTTTCTCTAATTCAATCAATAAAATATAATTTTATCCATTGGGCGATAGCATAACACTTATAGGATATAAATCAACAAAGTCACAAAAAAACTAGAACAATACACGAGTTGTGTAAACATTCTAGTCACAAATCTTGTTATTTCTTGATTGTTCAGCAAATAAACACTTTCCGTATGAAAGAGACATATTTTGTTCACATTTATTGCTGATGATATTCATATTCATGTTTGGTTATGATAACCGCTCTAGGTCAATTATAACCGATAAGAAATATTATACAAAATATTTTTTATATGGTGAGGCTAACTTTATAGGTTACTTCACTATTGTTTTTTCTTTCCAATAACCGCTTTTCTTACCACCAACACGCTCAATAATTCCTTTTTCAGTTAATGAGGCAATGATGTTGTCAATTGTTCTAGGAGAGACATTGAGAATTTTTGCCAAATCATCAATCTTTATCGATGGATTGTTTTTAATCTGCTCAAGAACCATGCCTTCTCTAGTCGGAAGAGTTTTGTTAGTAGCAGCACTGATGTGCAAGTCCCTATTGTGGAGGGTATTCTTTTCGCCTAGAAGCAAGTTTCTTAAAAACATGATTAGATATGATTTATCCTCATAGACGTTTTTCTGGTAATTACGGTAATTAGCCCTGACAAGAGCATTTCTAAAATACCACGCGTTTTTAGCAAAAGTATCGTTTGTTGCGGTAAAACCGAGGCTACGAAGATATTTAATAATAAATGCCGCGGTTGTTCTAGTGTTGCCTTCTTCAAACGGATGCACTTGCCACAAGTTAGAGATGAATGTAGCCAGATGAATGATAATCTCGTCTATTGATAGACCCACATATTCAAAGTTTCTTTCGGTGTCAAAGTCATATTGGAGAGTTGCATCCAACAAGCGATAATCGCCATACCAAACAGACGCTCCGTCGAGAACCCATTCTTTTTTAGAGAAGTTATAGTTTCTAAATTTACCGGCATGACCATAGACCCCTTCAAATAAACGTTTATGAATAGATACTAACTGTCCGACAGAAAAAACAAAGGAGTCGTCCTCGATAATCTGTGCTATTCTGACCGATATCTTATCGGCTTCTTCAGTCCTCTCTTCAGATTCTTCTGGTTTATTTTTATAGTACGAATTGATGATTTCTTCTAGTTCAGAAAGAGAAATTTCACCCTTGATATATCTTTTTGATTCATTGACAAAATAGGAAGAGTTTTTCAGTTGATCGACATCTTGCAAACCCATTCCGGTTTCAATAATATATTTTTTTGAATATTTGTTTTCCATAGGAAAAGGATAGCATGTATTGTTTTAAAACGCAATCTTAAAGCGCAAATTGCGTATAAAAATTGCGTTTTAAAATTCCGCAAAGAAAAAGTAGTTTCCACTACTCTTCTATTTTTCCATATCTTCTATCTCTGGTTTTATATTGCTTTAAGCATTCTTCAAAGTCTTCTTTGTGGAAGTCTGGCCAATAGATTGGTGTGAAGATGAATTCAGAATACGCTAATTGGTAGAGGAGATAGTTAGATAACCTTTGTTCACCACTGGTTCTAATCATGAGATCCACTGGTGGGAGGTTTTTTGTATATAAGTGATTAGAGATGGTATCCATATCAATATTATCGATATCTAGTTTGCCATCTTTGACTTCTTGGGCTATTTCTTTAGTGGCTTTGACTATTTCTTGTCTAGAGCCATAGTTTAAAGCGATATTAAAAACATAATTATCGTTATCTTTTGTTCTATTGATGGCGTCAATGACGGTATTTTGACTATGCTTTGGTAGTCTAGATATATCCCCCATGACTTGGACACGGATGCCATCTTTCATAAAGGTATCGATGTTATCCTTGAAGAACTTATCTAGATATCTAAATAACAAGGTGATTTCTGTTTTAGGTCTATTCCAGTTTTCAGTGGAAAAAGCATATAAAGTCATGGCATAGATATGATTAGCCTTAACAGCGTCAAATATCTCGATGATTCTTTTACAGCCTTCTTCATGACCTTTAGTTCTTGGTAGGCCTCTCTTTTTAGCCCATCTACCATTGCCATCCATGATGATAGCGACGTGATTGATTTGTTGATTCTTATCCATAGTTAATTGTCTATTCATTATTTTATGCTTTCTTTTAAAGTATCGCAATTGAGTGGTTTTTATTAATTGATATATGTATTGACATTGTATTACATTGTCATTACAATTATGAGTGAATAGAAGAGGAACTAGGATATGGGTGTCTTACAAGTTAGAATTGACGACGAACTAAAGTGGCAATCTGAAGAAATCCTTAATGAAATCGGTATTGATCTTTCGACTGCAGTAAGGGTATTTCTTAAAAAAGTAATTATGGAAAGAGGTATTCCGTTTGATATGAAAATCGATGAATCATCACTTAGATTTAGAATGACCCTTAGAAAGCTTCAAAAAATATCCGAAGAAAATGGCAACTCAGAAATGACTTTAGATGAGATCAACGAGGAGATTCGACTTGCAAGAGAAGAGAGAAAAAAGCGAGAAAAGAAAGGAGAATGAATGAAATATTTCGCTGTCATAGACACGAACGTTATTGTTTCGTCTATGCTCAAAAAAGAATCTATCCCAGGACAAATAATGGACTATGTCGATAAGGGAATCATCGTTCCACTAGTAAACGAAGAAATATTAGAAGAATATGTTGAAGTCATCACCAGAAACAAATTCAACTTTGAAAAAGCGGCGGTTGAATTAGTGATGAACGGCATCGAAAAGAGAGCTATTTTTGTTGAAAGAGAAAAAACTCTCGAAGAATTAATTGATAAAGACGATGTTGTCTTTTTCGAAATCGTGATGAGCGCAAGAAGCACAATGGATGCTTATTTAGTGACCGGCAACATGAAACACTACCCCATCAGGAGTTATGTTGTCACACCTAGCCAAATGATAGAAATAATTGAAAAAGACTCTATAAAAGAGAATCCAAATAATCTTTAATTGCTTTGATTGTTTCGATTGATGTTGATGTCCCGCTGGTGACAACAACATTTTTGAAAGATAAATGATATTGCTGTAAGTCGCCTACGTTATTCACCAATAATATTTGTTTATCCGGATGTTTGACTTTAGCGACTTCATATAGTTTCATCGTGTTAGATGATTTTTTAGAACCCACGATAATAAGAGTATCCACACTACTATCTAGATCATTGATGGCTTTCTGTCTTAACAAGGTGGCATTACATATTTCTTCTGCGAATATGGCATTAGGTAACTTACTTTTGATTTCATCGTGAATTGCGGCTAATTCAATGAATGATAAAGTAGTTTGATTAATAACTAATGGATGATCGCTTTTAAGGGAAGCGTAATCAAAACCACTTTTAATGTCATAGAGATGAGCGTTCTTATTCATCGTTAACGCTGCCACTGTTTCAGGGTGATGGTTTTTACCGATATAGATAACTTCTTCCGCTTGTTTGATTTGATTGAAGCATTCTTTAACTTTCTTACATGTCGCGTCTACATATATCACGCCGTTCCTATTTAAGATTTCTTCATAGGCTTGTGGGTGACCGTGTGCGGTAAAAATAACAACATCATTAGGTGTGAACTTGTTTAGTAACTCAATAGCGTTATCTTCATTCATTTCAATGGTTTTGATCCCGTTTTCTTCTAACTCTTTCACCACTTCTTCGTTATGCACAAGCAAACCAAAAACATAGACATTCTTATCTTTGTATTTAGCCTTTGTAGCTTTGGCGATTTCAATCGCTTTAATGACACCGAAGCAGTGCCCTATGGGTTTTAATAACGTAATCACGGATTTATTATCTTATATTTATCGTTTGATTTCTATGATGTCTTGGTACAAACAAGTTTTCTTATCGGTTATTTTCCTATCAAAATGGTAATGGCCAAAGAACCAATGTTTGTATTCCACTACTTTATCAATGAATGTTAGTTGATCGGAGCAGACATCTCTTCTAAAGCCAAAAGCTTTGATGACTGTATGTGTGTCACAACAATGGGTAATTACATAGTCTACTTTATTATCTACTTTTTCTAGATTTGCAATAGCATTATCGATATCGTGATAGGTAATTTCTTCTTCTGGCCACCACGAGAGATATGGTGTCCTATACATCTTATCTATTGAGCAAGCACCACCTAGGCAGAAAAATGTTTTGTTATCGATTGTCATTATCTCTCCACGCAAAACATGAAAGATATGTTCGTCTATTTGATGCATCAATGCGCCTTTATATTCCACTAACGGACATTGAGCAAGCATAGAAAAGTTTTCGTGATTGCCATCAATATAAATAATTGTACAACCAATACCGTTGTATAAATCCAAATGGTATTGAAATGATTGCGGTGACCAACATATCGCAGCGTCACCACAAATAATCAAATAGTCATCATAAGAAAGATTCTTCTCTTTAAGTTTGAGAAGTTTTTTATAATCAACATCTCCGTGTGTATCTCCAGTAATGAAAATCATAGTACTTAAGAATTATCAACAATTCCTTGCTCAACGAGAATTTCTCTTTGCTTATTTATTTCATTTCTTAAATCATCTTCTTTTGGTAAATAGAGCATATATTTAGATGCATATATTTGTTTGTTATCTAAAGGGAGGGTGTATTTCACTAATGTGTCGCTCTTATCAGCGCACAAGACAATACCAATTGGAGGATTGTCGCCTGGTTCCATTAACTCTCTAGTGTAATAGTTGACGTACATTTGCATTTGACCAATATCTTGATGAGTGAGGTCTCCTCTTTTTAAATCGATTAAAACAAAACATTTCAGCTTGTAGTTATACAAAACTAAATCCACATAGAAGTTCCTTCCATCCATGTTAAATCTTCTTTGTCTCGCTACAAAGGCAAAACCACTACCGAGTTCAAGGAGGAATTCTTGTAAGTGATTAATAAGCGCTTGTTCTAAATCACTCTCAAACATATTTGGATTTGGTTTCAAACCAGTAAACTCAAGAACATATGGATCTTTAATGATATCTTTAGGGTCATTCCCTTTTTCTCTTTTTGCGGTGTCTTCCACAACATCGTGGTTTTTATCACTAAGCAAATATCTTTGATAGGAAAAAGTATTTATTTCTCTCTCGAGTTGTCTAGTGCTCCAATTTCCTTTGATGGCTTCGTTTGTATAAAAACTTCTGGCGTTTTCATCTTTTAAACTTATTAAAAGTTTATAATGAGTCCAGCTCAATTCGGTACGCACTGCGGACCAAATTGGAAAAACAAGATAAAATTGACGCATATTTCTTAAACTTCTATCGTTATATCCTGTTCCGAAATCTTTTGTCATTTTAGCCGATAACTCTTTAATTAAACCATCTCCATATTTTGCGTGTTCTTTCCCGCCTTGTTTTTCTACAATCATTTTTCCAATTTGCCAGTATGCAAAAACCATTTCGTTTTGAATATTGCGATAGATTCTTTTTCTGGCTTGTTCTAGTATTTCCTTTACACCTTGATAAAAACCATTATCGAGATATTTGAATTCTTCTAATTTTGTGTCCATTATTAGACCCTCCTTATTTGCATATTTTTTGTTTTCTTACATACACATTTACATAAAGAAAATAGGTGGTCAATAGACCGCCTAAAGTTACCTTTATATATTATATTAATGTGTAGTTATCTTATATATGTGAAGACTAATATAATATAATAAAGGTAAATTTTTTTAAAATTTTTCCTTTATCTTCGCTGATTATAAAGAATATATCATTAGAGAACCTTTGCGAGGTCATCCAAAGATAGTCCTAAATCGATTATTTGCTCGCTAACACTACCATGTTTGATGAAGGTGGATGGAACACATAATGATTTAATGATACCTTTATATGAGAGTTTGTTTAATTCTTCTTTCACAATTGAGGCAAAGCCTTCCTCTGTGCCATAGATATCATAGATGACAATCTGCTTTTTATTTAAAAGAGTCTTTAGTAACTCAACATCAATTGGTTTTTGGAACAAAGCGTTAATAACAGTGTGCTTATTAAAGCGGTCTACTACTTCGTTAACAACTGGACCATAAGTGATGATCACGGTGTCATCACCTTTATTTTCTAAATGCCACTCACCAAGTTTGATAGAAGATAATTCTTGTTCTTCTTGCCTTAAAGTTTTACCTCGTGGATAACGAATCGCTAATGGATGAGTGTATTCTGTAGAGAACTTAAATAATTCGCTAGCTTCTTGTTGGTCTTTGGCCATACAAATAGCAATATTAGGAATGGTATTTAGATATGCTACATCGAATATTCCTTCATGAGTTTCTCCATCTTCTCCAGGAAGGCCAACTCTATCGATTAATAAAGTGACAGGGAGATTCATTCTAGCGATATCATGGCTGATTTCATCATAGGAACGCTGTAAGAATGTGCTATAAGCAGAAATATATGGATGTAACCCATTACTTGCCATACCAGAGGCAAATATCGCGGCGTGTTCTTCGGAAATACCGACATCGTATGTTCTTTCTGGATATTTATCAAAGACATAACACAAATGACTACCGATAACAGTGGCAGGATTAATGACCACCATTTTCTCATCTTTTTGCATATACGTCTCCACTAAATCAGCGTAAACAGCACTCCAAGATGGATAATTTGGATCGCCTTTTTTAAGAGGCTCGCCAGTTTTGATATCAAATGGTACAACACCATGCCATTCACCAACGTTATCTTTTTCTGCAAATTCATAGCCTTTGCCTTTGATGGTTGAGACGTGAATAGCAACACTACTAGGAGCGTTAACTGCGTATTTAAAAGCTTTTTCTAAGGCGTTGATATCGTGACCATCAACATTAGAAATGTAATATAAGCCCATGTTTTGGAAGGTGTTTTTCTTCACTAAAAGATATTTGAAGAAGCCTTTAATCGCACTGGTGACTTTATAAACACCACGACCAAATTTGGTTTTCTTCATAAAACGTCTATAGCGTTCTTTTCTTTTTAAATAGCCTTTACCTAATCTAAATTTCTCCCACATGTTGGAAGAATGGCCAACACTTTTACCGATGGAGCGATTGTTATCGTTAATGATTAAGATGATTTTATGATCAAATGTCCCTAGATTGTTTAAGGCTTCATAGGCCACACCATTGGCTAATGAAGAATCGCCAATCACAGCGATGACATTATAGTTTTCTTTATTTAGATCTCTTGCGGTAGCGATACCCATAGCCGCACCGATGGAAGTGGAAGAATGGCCTGCTTCATATGGATCATATTCTGATTCATTTCTTTTTTGGAAACCAGAAACACCATTAGATTTTCTTAAGTTATCTAAGCTTCTTCCAGATAGTATCTTATGAGCGTAGCATTGATGGCCAACATCAAAGATGATTTTATCTTTAGGCAAATTAAAATAATGATGTAACGCGACAGTTAATTCCACCACGCCTAAGCTACTAGCGAGGTGACCACCGTTTTTCGCACAACTAGAAATAATATTAGAACGGATATCTTCCGCTAATTGATTTAGTTCATTCTCGTTTAAGCCTTTGATATCACTGGGATTAAATGGCTTAGACAAATCAAATCTTCTAATGGCTTTTTTCTTACTCATTTTGACTGCCTATGTATTGTACACTTTTTATATCAAATAGACAAAAGCAAATAATCCAATCGACTAATCCTTGTCAATTAGGCCATATTTTTTTAGTAATGACTCTAATGCTTTTCTGAATTCTTCACGTTCTTCTAGTTGTTCTTTAATCAAATCTTCATTAGATTCTAAAAAAGTTTCTTGTGTGACCCCTAGTAATTGTTCGATAGAAACATCATATAACTTTGACATGCCAATGAGCACTTTGATACTAGGCTCACTTCTATTAGATTCATAGTTAGCGAGTTGATAAGGCTTAACGCCTAATTCATCAGCAGCGTCTTTTTGAGTCAGTTGTTTTTTACGACGATATAGTTGGAATCTTTTTCCGTAGTTCATATAATCATTATAACTTGTATTTTTTACAAGTATATATAATTATCAAGTGGTTTGACGCTTTTGCTTTCTTATAGTTAAGAACAATATCAATAATACTATTAAGAAACCTAATAGGTAACCACTGAAGTCAATTAATACATCAGTGAACTCACCACTTCTTCCATCAACATTTAATTGGATTATTTCAGTTAATATACCCATGAATAGACCAAAGCCTAATGACATTACTATGAGCATCCAATATTTGAATTTCTTTAATGGATCTAAGGCAAGATATATCGCTAAGGAAGTTAAAGAACCACTGACCATAAATAAGCCGAAATGACCAACGGCTTTTCTAATAAATGCGGCAAAAGCATCATGATTTGATGGGGTGATTGCATTAGGGAAGATGGAGTTAATGATGTTTTGTAGAACTTCCACTACTCCATTACTAGCGTTAGTGCTTTCACTAGCGTTTAAGCAAGAATGAACAATAATAAAGACATTGATTGCTAACGCTAATAGGCAAACAATGATTGTCCAAACTAAATATGTTTTTGATTTTTTCATTTCTTTTTTGCTTTAGCGGCAAATGATTTGGTTTCTTTAATGCCTTTTTCTTTTAAGAAAGAGATAAGTTCTTCACTTCTAGTAATAGGAAGGAAGCCTCCAAAATCCATTAAAAGATAAATGTAGTTTTTAGATAATCTATAGCCTTGAACGTTTTCGTAGAAATATTTATTTTCTTCAACTTTTTCATCTTCTTTAAAGCCTCCCGCTAAAAAGAATTCATCAAGAAAATCATAAATTACTGTTCTTTCGGTGTAGCTCGCTCTTTTAACGACATTATGATAAGTCCCTAAAAAAGCAAAAGAGAGAAGGAAGATAACGCCAGTTAAAACAATTAAAACAACATGGAAGGGGTTGCCCCAACTATTATCTGAAAATGAGACTAGTACGTAGATTCCTACCATCACTAAAGCAAAGCCAAGAGTAAAGAAAAAATAATTGATATATGGCTTGATTAGTTCTTTGGCAGCGTTAACGTTTACTTTAGTAGTAATCTTTTCCATATTAGTTACTAAATGATGATTTTAATGGACATGTTCTATTGAACACTAAGTTTTCTTTAGTGGATAACTTATCTGTGCAATAGTAGCCATTTCTGATGAATTGATATCTGTCTAATGGTTTGGTATCGATTAATGAGGCTTCGACAAAACCATCTAATTTCACTAAGGAATTTGGATTCATTCTTTCGATGAATGTCTTTCCTTTTGTTTCTTCAGTTTCATCAAAGATGAGTGGTTCGTAGTGATTGAAGGTGGCTTTTAAAGCGGTTGTGGCCTCCACAAAGTGGATGGTGCCATTTGGTTTTCTACCTTCAAAACCACTACCGGATTTAGTTTCAACATCATAGGTACAGTGTACTTCAACGATATTACCATTATCATCTTTAACGACACTATTGGCCTTGATGAAATAAGCATGCATTAATCTCACTTCATCACCTAATGATAGTCTCTTCCATTTTCTATTTGGTTTTTCTTCAATGAAGTCTTCTTGTTCAATATATAAGTACTTACCAAAGGCAATCTTTCTATTACCTAATTCTGGGTTTTCCATATTATTGGAAGCTTCAAGATATTCGATTTGGCCTTCTGGATAATTATCAATGACCACTTTTAAAGGACGGAGGACCGCCATTGGACGTGTCGCTTTCATTTTTTGTTCTTCTCTTAAGAAGTTATCGAGTTCTTCCGCGTTAGTGACACTGTTGATTCTTGATAAGCCTGTATAAAGAATGAAGTTTCTAATGGCTTCTGGAGTGAAACCTTTACGTTTTAAGGCCACTAATGTTGGCATTCTTGGATCGTCATAGCCATCAACATAGCCTTGATCAACGAGTTGACGTAAATATCTTTTACTCATCACTGTATTAGTGATATTTAATCTACCGAATTCATATTGATGTGGGACATTTGGCATTTCGCATTTTTCTACGAACCAATCGTAAAGGATACGGTGGTTATCAAATTCTAAGGAACACATAGAGTGGGTCACACCTTCAATAGCGTCCTGTAATGGATGAGCGAAGTCATACATTGGGTAGATACACCACTTGTTACCTTGTCTATGATGTGGGACATGTAAAATACGATACATGACAGGGTCACGCATATTGATATTTGGATGGGCCATATCGATTTTCGCTCTTAATGTTTTTTCACCATCTCCGTATTTACCATCTCTCATTTCTTGGAAGAGTTTTAAATTTTCTTCAATGCTTCTATTACGGCATGGAGAATCTTTACCTGGTTCAGTTAAGGTACCACGGTAGGCAGTAATTTGTTCAGCGTTTAAATCATCGACGTACGCTAAACCTTTTTTGATTAATAAAATAGCGCGGTTATATTGTTCGTCGAAATAGTCACTACCAAAGAAGATGTTTTTTGGTTCATATCCTAACCACTTAATATCATTAATGATGGCTTGGACATATTCCGCTCCTTCATTAACTGGGTTAGTGTCATCAAATCTTAAATTGGTATAACCACCGAATGCTTTAGCGAGTTCAAAGTCATTGATAATCGCTCTAGCGTGACCAATGTGTAAATAAGCATTTGGTTCAGGTGGGAATCTGGTGACGATTTGTTTAACGCGACCTTCTTCTAGGTCTTTTTCCATGATGGTCTTAATAAAATTACTGATTTCTTCCATAAATAGATTCCTCTATAACGATATAATTTTACATTCTTATATGAATGTCGCAAGAAATATATTAAAAAAGCTTGGTAGAAAACCAAGCCTTAAAAGTTTAGAAAGAGGATTTACACTAGCAAATTCATGATGAGCTTAACAATGATTTCCATTTCGTTTGGATTGCTCTCAGCAGTCAAAATGGTGATGGCCACTAATGCCTCGTTAGAAATGATTTGTTTATTATTTCGATATAGGTGATTGTTCTTATATAAGAAATTGATAAATAATGTAGCAGCGATTCTCTTACAACCATCTGCAAAAGGATGGTCTTTTACTAAGAAATATAGTAGATGAGCGGCTTTTTCTTCGATAGATGGATATAATTCTTGCCCAAAAACATTTTGATAAACTTGCTCAATAATGCCGTTTAGTTTTCCCTGTTCTTTTTCAACACCGAAGACATTTGACATATCTTTGAATTTCATGGAATCGATGATTTCTCTAGCTTCCCCATATGTCATCGCATACTCGGTTTTTTGACCTTTTGGTTTTATAAGAGTTTGATGATCATAATTATCAAGAAGATCTAACGCTCTTGTGTATTCATTAATGACTTTACTAAGCTCTTCTTTATCGATATTCAAAGAATAGGCAAGCATCCTATTTTGGATATCAATTGTTTTGCCAAGATTTTCTAAACGCTTTTGGTTAACAGCATAGCCCTGGATTAGATAATCCTTTAAGATGCTGTTGGCCCATTTTCTAAACGCAACGCCTCTTTGCGATTTAACACGATAACCAACAGATGTTATTACCTCCAAATTGTAATAATCAACATCGTATTTTTTACCATCAGAACCAGTTCGTGCAAATTTTGCACATACTGAAGAAACGCCTTTCAATTCTTCTGTTAAAGCATTCCTAATATGTTTTGCAATAACAGATCTTTCTCTGCCAAACAATGCCGCCATCTCATCCTGAGTTAGCCATACAGTATCATGCTGTAAATCAGCTCGAACATCGAGTTCAAAACCATCGTCAGTGAACCTGACTAGTTCAAATTTGCCCATTTTATATACCTCCTATTTCGGACAAGGTGTCTTCAAAAGGAGATAAGTAAAAGCCATCCATAGAGAAAACACCATTATTGCGTAGTTAGTTTTTGGCGCTTCGTTCCAAAAACATTGCTACAGGTGTTACATCCTCTGTTGGATGGCCTCAGAATCAAGTTTGAACTTGTGTGGAGCGATAGGCGTGATGTTGGTCTAACGTGAGAGCAAAAAGATAGGACATCAACGGTGACCATGGATTAGTCACTTTAACCATTGGGCGATACTTTCCACATTGGTAGAATCTAACACAACATCTACCAGTTCAAATAACCATTTATCACAGTGTACCTGCGTATGGTCGACTTTGCTAATAGCTAGTTCATAGCGCCCGTGGTCTACTTATTTGAACATTTTCATTATAAACAAAAAACCTAGACTAGTCTAGGTTATTTGATTATCCCTGTTTCTTTTTATTGAATACAGGCCAGAAGTTATCTTCTCCATAATCCATACGATTGAGTTTCATTAACTCCACCATGTCTTCTTCACTGATTTCAAAGTCTAGTTTCATATTATCTTCAATATGTTCTTTACTAGAGGCTTTTGGAATTGAGATAGTGTCTAATTGTAAGGTGTATTTGATACATAACTGTGGCACGGATACCTTATATTTGTCCGCCATAGCTTTGATCTTATCGTTATTAAGAGCCTTACCATGAGCGATTGGAGAGTAGGCTTCCACTACTATGTCATTTTCTTGACAGAACTTAATGACATCTACTGGAGTTTCACCGATATGAAGGAGAATTTGATTCGCCATTGGTTTGATTTCACAGTTATTTAAGATGTTTTCTAAATCGTCTACTAAGAAGTTAGAAACACCGATGGCTTTAACCTTACCTTCTTTATAGGCATCTTCCATAGCTTTCCAGACTTGGATGTTTTGTTTGAAATATCTAAACGGGCTTCTAAAAAGAATCCATGGTTGAGGGCAGTGGATTAACATTAAGTCGATGTAATCAACTCCTAATCTTTCCAATGATTCATCGATTGATTTTTTCGCTTTTTTATATGATTTATATTCCGCTTGAACTTTGGAAGTAATGAATACTTCTTCTCTTTTTAATCCAGATTCTTTAATACCTTGACCCACGCCTTCTTCGTTACCATATGCTTGAGCGGTATCGATATGACGATAACCGGCTTCTAACGCCATCTTCACGCAGTTAGCGGCATTTTCATTTTTAATGAGCCAAGTGCCATACGCTAAAGCAGGTGCTTCTACACCATTATTAAGTTTAAATGTTTTCATGTGTAAAACCTCTATGTTTATTGTCGCATAGAGGTCATTATTTTTTCTAGATAAATACTTATATTTTTTTGAATAATGGAACTGAAGTTATTAGATCACTTTCTTGCTTAACTTCTAAGACTACGTAAGCGTTGTTGCGTTCCGCAAGAGCCTTATAATAATCGATATCTAAGATACCTGTACCTAACGCTAGATGGCATTTGGTTTTGTTTTTCGCATCATGGATATGGAACTCATCAAATGGAAGAGATATTTCATCTAATAAGTTTCTCACGATATATTTACTTAAATAGTCATGACCGATGTCATAACAAAATCTAAAGTCTTCTTTATTTAAGTCTTTATAGACTCTAGTCATATAACTAGGAATATTATCGGTATTTTCAATAACCATATTTAATCCGTTACTAGCGCATATCTTCTCGGCTTTTTTTAGATTAGTCACTAGACGCTTAATATATAAATCATATTCTTTTTCGTACACGTAATGCTTAACGCCTGCGATAGTCACTACTGGACCAGGAATTAAATGAATATTGATTTGCTTAACAAAGCCTTTACCTAGGGAAGTATATTTTTCTAAAAGAAGGAGATACGCTCTTACTACTTCAGTGTATGAGCCTAAGTCTGCTTCATCATAGAAATGAAGAGTGACTTCGATATTGTATTGCTTGGCTAAGCGTTTGATTTCTCCGTTAGAGAGACCTTCTCTACAAGAATCAAAATTAAGGTTGAATTCAATGAAATCTAAATCAAGTTTTTTAGCAAGCTTAAAATTATCTTCAAGATTAGTGTATTCAAATAATTGAGGCATGCCGACTTTCATAATTAGATCACTCTCACTCTAATGACACCTTCTAAAGAAGCGATGCTATTGCTATCGACTTTTCCATCTACATCAAATACTGAATAGGCGAATTCACCTCTAGATTTATTGATGAAGTTATCGATGTTGCTATTAGTGTTAGAAATAACAGAAGTAATTTTATTAATGATACCTGGAACATTCTTATGAAGAACGCACACTCTTAGTTCGCTTTCCTTAGGGCCACATGAAACATCTGGATAATTAACAGAATGATTGATGCTACCGTTTTCTAAGTAGCGTTTTAATTCATCAATGGCCATATAAGCACAGTTATCTTCCGCTTCTTCTGTGGATGCCCCTAAATGAGGAAGAATAACAGTATTTGGCATATTCACCACTTTAGGATTAGCAAAGTCGGTGACATATTTTCTCACCTTACCAGTTGATAACGCTTTTAATAAATCATCATCGTTCACTAAAGAGTCTCTAGCAAAATTTAATAGGACCGTGTCATTAAATAACTCAAATAATTTACTGTTTAACATGCCTTTTGTGGAATCTAAAAGTGGAACGTGAATGGTCACATAATCCGCTCCTTGGATGGCGTCTTCAAGTTTTTCATAGTAATTCACACTTTTGGATAATTTAACAGCGTTATTGACGGTAAGATATGGGTCATAGCCTCTCACATTCATACCCAAATGAACACAGGCATTAGCCACCATTAAACCAATCGCACCTAAACCGATGACTGTGATGGTTTTGCCTAAGATTTCATGGCCAGCGAATTGGCTTTTAGCCTTTTCTGCGGTTTTAGAAATATCAGCGTCACCTTTATTTTGATTGATCCATTCTGCACCACCGACGATATCTCTACTAGCGAGGAAAAGACCACATAAAACAAGTTCTTTAACAGCATTAGCGTTAGCACCAGGTGTATTGAATACCACTACACCATTATTAGCGTAGTCCATGAATGGAATGTTATTAACACCTGCTCCCGCTCTTGCGACGGCTAAGATGTTATTTGGAAGAGCCATCTCATGCATGGCTTGGCTTCTGACTAAGATGCTATCCGCTTTATTGATATCATCAACGATAATATCTGGCGCCTTTAAGTCTTTTAAGGCTAAAGGGGATATTTTATTTAAACAATAAGCTTTCATATTATAAGTTTTCCTCTTCAAACTTCTTCATGAAGTTAACTAAGGTAGTAACGCCTTCTTTTGGCATAGCGTTATAAATAGAGGCACGCATACCACCAACAGAACGATGACCTTTTAAGTTTTCTAAACCTGCTTTTTTGGCTTCAGAAACAAATTTGGCTTCTAATTCTTCTTTTCTAACTGGATCAGTAATGACATGAGGATTAACAATGAATGGAACGTTCATTAATGAACGAGATGATTTCTCCACTGTTCCTAAGAATAACTTTGAGTTATCTAAATAGTCATATAGGATTTTGGCCTTTTCTTCATTTCTCTTTTTCATTTCAGAAAGACCACCATTAGCAAGTAAGTGTTTGAACACTAATCCGCACATATAGATACACCAACAGTTTGGAGTGTTATATAAGGAACCAGCGTCACTATGTGTTTTATATTTGAGCATGGTTGGTGTGCCTGGTAAGACATCTTCTTTAATTAAGTCTTCTCTAATGATCACAATAACCATACCGGCAGGACCAACATTCTTTTGGACACCAGCGAAGATAAGACCATATTTACTGACATCGACTGGTTCGGAAAGGAAACAGGATGATTGGTCTGAGATTAAGTCTTTACCTTTAGTATTTGGTAATTCCTTAAACTTAGTGCCATAAATAGTGTTATTTTCACAGATATAGACATAATCCATATCTTCACTAATTGGTAAATTTGAACAATCAGGAATATAGGAGAATGTTTTATCAGCAGAACTCGCTAATTCGATAGCGTCCCCATATATTTTAGCTTCTTGATAAGCTTTTTTAGCCCATTGGCCAGTGATGATATAACCGGCTTTTCTATTCTTCATTAAGTTCATTGGCACCATCGCAAATTGTTGAGAGGCACCACCCTGAAGGAATAAGACTTTATAGTTATCTGGGATGTTCATTAATTTTCTCAAATCAGCTTCTGCTTCTTTGATGATATTATCGAACATTTTAGATCGGTGAGACATTTCCATCACTGACATGCCGCATCCCTTATAATCAAATAAATCGGAAGCAGCTTCTTTTAAAACTTGTTCAGGTAAAACAGCAGGACCTGCTGAGAAATTATAGACTCTATATCAATAAGATTTGGGGTACATATTTATTTAATAATTACTGGGGATTAGGCCGCTGGAGTAACGTGGTCGAAGACCGCGATTGTTCCAAAATAGAAGGTTCCACTCTTAACGGAGATTTCCACTGTATGATTACCAGCAGTGAAGTCATATTTACCTAAGAGGTTGAACATATAGCCGGTTCTAGAATCGCCTTGGGAAGCATCTGTCTTGCCAAAGCCCGCTGTGTACAAGGTCTTGGTATTTGAGATTGTTTTTTCTACACCATCAATCTTTAATGTGATGCAGTTAGCAAGTTTTGTACTTTTATTGCTATCTGTGTTACCTAAGTAAACAACGACATCTTTTTCACCAGCGGTAAATGTGGAGCTCATGCTGACTTTCTTGCCACTACCACATTCATAATAGGTATCTGGATTGTAATAATTTGTAGCAGTTTTCTTTGAACCATCAGAAGTAATATCGTTACCTGTAGCAACAGCACCTTTAATGCTTAAATCTGCTTTATTGCCTTCTGTCATGATATCAATAATCTTATTTAATTTTTCGGCTTTACAACCAATGCTTAATAAAGCGTTGTATGTTTGTTCTTGATATGTTGCGCCTGGCATCGCTAAGATTTCGTCAATGTATTTGGCTGGGTCGTCACCATTTGGATCGCTTGGTTTGTTTGGATAACGTTTACCATCGATTGGGGCGAAGTTAGAGAAGCAGTAATCTTGGAACACTTCGTTGAATGGAATGCCGAGGAGACCACCGATCATCATACCGGTGATACCTGTTCTATCGGTACCAATACGGCAGTGATAGAAAACTGGGTAGTTGGTTTCATCAGCGAGGATGTCCATGACTTGTCTAACCTTTTCAGCGTTTCTTGCTAAGTTCGAGTATGGAGTTGCACCATAGTTCATGTAGCAGTTTTTAACAGTAACACCGCTTAAATTGATGTTGTTGCTAGTTTTGTTAGCGACGTTGATTTCTGTTTTAATCTTTAAGGTATTTTTGAGAATGTTTTGGCATTCTGTATTAATGGACGAATTGTTATCAAACTTGTTACCAGCACCACGATAGATTAAACCCTGTTTAATTTTGCCACCGGCATAAGTTGTTCTACCACCAGTGTCTCTAACGTTTGGCATGTTGCCAGCGTAGATGTTTCTTGGAGCTTGGCCATCAACTTTGAACACTTTTATAGCGGATTCTTGTTTAGTACCATCAGATAAGTTAGCGATGACTTTGAAATAGTTATCACCAATATATGGGTTATAGAAGCTAACCGATTTAGCGGTTGAGCCTTCAACGGTGAGACCATCGCTTAAGTCTGCTTTTTGGCCGTACACTAGTTGATATTTACTAACTGTTTTAGCACTTGGAACACCGTAATCCCATGACACGGTCACCTTATTTGGTGCGGAAACGTTGGTATTGCCATTAGCACCACAGTTACTTAAATCAGTTTCTGTGATGTGGTAGTATTGGATGCCTAAATTTAAATATTTCTTTTGGTTAGCAGTGTGGATTTCTTGTGGAGCTGCTAACGCATTTTCATCAAATGAGAATTCTCCTTCTGTCGCAGCAGGAATTGAAGTTGGCTTGCTACTTGAAGAAGCCTTGCTTGAAGATGATGATTTACTGCTTGAAGAAGATTTACCTGCTTGAGAAGAAGATGATTTTCCTTCTTGACTAGATGATTCTTGACTTTCTTCTGATGATTCACTTGTTTTAGGTTCACTACTTTCTTGTGGTTCATTAGAACTTCCGTTGGAAGCACAGCCCGCAAGCAAAACAGTGGCTAACAAAAGTGAAAGAAGTTTAATTGGTTTTTTCATATTAATCCCTCTACTTTTTGTATATTTACAGTAATCAATATACAAGAACGAAACTTAAAATAATTAGATTATGTTTAGCGGATTATAGGACTTTTTTATTAATGCATTAACAAAAAATGCCGGTAGTTAACCAGCATTAATTGTGTTTATAACGCTCTAATCGATTCAACAGGTGGCTTTCTTGAGGAATGCACCACTGGGATAATTGTCGCAATAAATGTGATGACTAGGGCTATCGCGAAAATAAGGCCCACTGTCGCTAAAGAGAATTGAAGAACAGAAATACCAACCTCATTAACGAAGTATCTATCGATGAAGAATTCAGAAACAAATGTACCAATAATAGCGAGTAATGAGCAAACAACACCGATGAATAATGCTTCAGAGAAGAAGATTTTGAAGACATCGATTTTTCTCGCACCTATCGCTCTTAAGATACCAATGTCTTTCTTCTTATTAGCGATTGAAACACTGATGAAGTTAAGGAGCATTAAAGCGGCGAAAGCACCAAAGACAACACCAATCCAGAAGAAGACTTGTTTCATTGTGTTAATGATTTCCGCTAACATTGAAACTCTTTCATATGTTGGGCTATTCATTTGATATTTAATAACACTATCGCCTTTTAGCATGGCATCGATTTGTGATTGCGTATAATCTGTTTTAACCATAGCGTAATCATATTTAGCATCGCTTGGTTTTTCATATTTTGTTTCAAAATAGGAATAATACGTCGTGCCATATTGGGGAATGGTTTGACTATCGATGAATTTCTTAGTGAAGATACCATTACCATATGTTTCACCATAGACAAGATAATAACCGACAGCTTTGACTGCACCCTTATTCCCTTTATATGAAGAATAGTTATAACCAATATCTTTATTAGGTTGGAATATTTTCTCATTAACTGGAGAGTAACTAGCGAATGTATAGCCATTTAGATAGCTTTTCCAATCGCCATATCTATTACGAAAACCATTTTGATAATTTGATTCCAAATAATCAGTGATATAGGCGATATCTTCATCGGTATAGTTTATAGGGTTTTTATTCCATAAATCATCTAGTTTAGAGCCAGAATAAAAGTCATCTTCGTTAACACTAGCTGCCTCGCTCAAATAGATTGTATAGAAATAATTCTTTTGAAAATCTTCTTTATCGTAATTATCGACAAGTAATTGATAGACTTGATTCACTTCGCTTTCGCTTAAGTAATAACAATTAGCGGCCTTTTGTAAGAGCTCTTTTTCTTCATCAGCAAGAGAATCAAAGCCAGTTTTGTATAAAACATCTGGGGCGAATCTCGCTATTTTATAGGCTTTATCGAATTCGGTTTTAAAAGTGTTATAGAGTTCCTCGACATCTTTTAAACATGCGAAAGAATCATATGATAAATTATTGATGAAATCCGTATTTTCACTAAAGAAGTTAGCAAGATTAGGAGCATATCTAATCCAAGTACCACCAGTAGCAAGATATTCTCTGCAACAATCATTGAGATAATTCACAAAACTGCCATATGTATCAAAAGCTTTATTTTTATAATCATAAAATGATAGAAATGCTTCATCGTCTTTCAAGACGAATGTATTGATATCAATAGGATTACCATCTAAATCAAAAAGAGAGAAAGAATTTTTATTCCGTTTCAAAATATCATCGGTATATACCTCAGTATAATATTCTTGCTCAATATTATCATTCACTTCGTATACGGAATATTCCATACCCATTCTTTGATACGCTTCGAAATAATACCTTGTCATATCACTATCGATATTTGCATCAAAGAAATTAGGCGTGACAAACGCAACAAGAGAGAAACTGTTTTCTAAATACTCTTGATATTTAGCGTAGGTTTCCGCGATTTCTCGCGTATTCAATTCGGTTTGGTTGTCTTTTAATTCTGTATAAGGATAGGCTATTTTTCCATTATCAAAGAAACCAGAGATGGTCAGGGTTTTATCGTTCCCATGTGTGTTGAATTTATACTCTTGACCCACTAGTTCTTGAGGAGTTGTTTTGGTGCAATTCCTGGTATCTAAAATCATTTCTGCAAAGCAAATTGGTAATAAAATTTCTTTATCATTAGCTGGATAATTACCGATTAGCGGGTAATTGAGTTTATCAAATGTTTCCTTGTTGGCGTCAGAAAGATATTTGATTTCCATCCTTTGATAGAATCTTTCTTCCGCCTCATTAGCGAACAACAATTGTTCAAACTGTAGGTATCTCGAACATCCAACTGGAATGTACACAAGATTATGGCTGTTATTATTTAGTTTATTAATATCTTCAGGATCGTAATACACTCTTCTTTGATCCTTCCAAGAGCTTTCTTCTTCGACATTGCCAAATCTATCTATTCTTTGATATTGATATTTACCTAATGCGTGTTTGCTCATTTTTTCCGCTTGATAGTCGGTTTTAGCAAGCGCTTCGCTTAATGTATGGGAGGAGTTATAAAGCATAAGCGCACTACTCACACCAAACATAGTGAAAGACACCACGGAAAGGAACATAGTGAAAACTAGACGAATTGGTTTAGTTTTTAAAGAACTTAAACCCATCTTTGTGGATTTAGATAATGGCATTCTTGATTTGATGAACGTTGTATCTTGACCGTTGTATTCTTTTAAAGCAACTCCTTCTGTTTCTTTGAATTCATCACTTGTGCCTTCATTTGAGATACGGGAGGCCTTCATTGATTTAATAGCGTTTTCACCACTACTGATGAATACTTCTCCATCTGTATCGACGATGGAATCATATAGTTTTTCAAATTCTTGTTTTGTTAACTTTTTAGCGTCATTAATCTTGATAGCGTTCTTATTGATGATTGCGACATTATCACTGATGATTTTAGATTCAACAACGTGTTTGGTTTGGTCGACGATGATTTGTCCGTCTTTAAGTTCGATGATACGATCACCAAAGCGTTCTGCGAAATCTCTATCATGAGAAACAACAATCACTAGTTTGCTTTGGGATAACTTCTTTAGTGTTTCAAAGACTTGTTCGCCAGTTTTACTATCTAAGGCACCTGTTGGTTCATCCGCCATGATGATATTTGGTTCTTTGATTAAGGCTCTAGCGATAGCAATTCTTTGTTTTTGACCACCAGATAATGTGTTTGGTTTTCTTTTAGCATAGCCGCTTAAATCAACTTGTTCTAAGATGTTATTAACTGCCTCTTTAGTGACTTTTTTGCCTTGTAATTCAATAGCAAGAGCGATGTTTTGTTCAACGTTGAATTCGTTGAGGATGTTATATTCTTGGAAGACAAAACCGATGTATGTATTGCGATAACTATCAAAATCAGATTGTGAAAAGTCTTTGCTACTTCTACCTTTTAAGATGATTTCTCCAGAGGTTGGGAAATCTAAACCACCGATGAGGTTTAATAAGGTGGATTTACCACTACCAGATTTACCAAGTAAGAAAATCATTCCTGTTTCTGGGAAATCAATGGTGACGTTATCTAACGCTTTAGTGTCATTACCGCCTTTTGTCTTATATATTTTTGTGAGATTTTTGATAGAAAGCATACACGTACCTCCTTTTTATCGCTCATTGCCTAATATTCTAGCCCAAATATAGATATTTACCTAACGGATTTTTATGTATCTATAGATGAGGTTTTATTAACGATGTTTACTTTAGTAAGATTACATCAAAAGAAAAAGGCACCTTGCTAGGCACCTTTAACTATTTAATTGTTCTGTATTAGTCTTCTTTTCTCTTTCTGAAAACTAAGAGGGAACCACCTAAGACCGCTAAGATAGCGACTGCGGAAGAAGCAAAGACGATAGAACCACCACAACCTTTATTTGGTTTATCTGGATTAACTGGAGTTTCTTCTGGACTAACTGGTTCAGTTGGAATAACGGAAATAGCACCGATATTAAGATCACTATCATTACCTTCGATGTTAACTTCCATTTCGTATGGATAGACATCAATTGTGCCTAATACGACAGCGGAGTAATAGTTTCTACCATCACCTTGACCAAAGCCAGCATCAGCGTAAGAAACTTCATCTTGTTCAAAGTATTCACCATCAATTGAAACTTCAATGGATTCAGCAATTTTTTTAGAAGTATCGCTGATTCTATTTGGGTTGCCTAAATAGGCAACGAGTTTGGCTTCACCAGTATAGTTGAAATCAAATGTCGCTGTCACGGAGCAATCCTTTTCTAATGAGTAATATTTCTTTGGATTAGCTTGGCTTGTTTCGGTTTTGAGTTCCAAATCTTCTGATGTGAAGTTTTCTGCTGTAATAACTTGTTGGCAGTTATCATTACCTTGGGCTTTTGTGCCTTCGGTTAAGATATTGATAACGGAATTAAGTTCACTAGCAGGAACACCGATCGCTAATAAGTAGTTATAGATTTTGTTTTGGAACTTTTCACCTGGAAAGGCTTTTAAGTCATTGATGTAATTTAAGATGTTATCTCTACCAGCTTTATCACCAATGTATCTCTTTTCTTGGATGTTACCGAAGTTAGAGAATAAGTAATCTTGGTAGATTAAGTTTTCTGGGACACCTAATAAGCCAGAAATTAAGATAGCGCATAAGCCAGTTCTATCGGTACCGATACGGCAGTGGTAGAAGACTGGGTAATTGTTTTCATCTGCTAAAGCATGGAAAACTTCTTTGATTGGTTCAGCATTACGATATAAGTGATGTTTACCACTATCATAGTACATTCTAGCGTTAACGAAGTTTTGAATTCCGGATAATTGGTCATTGCTGTTATTAACGTTGATTTCAGTTTTGCAGCCTAATTGGTTTAATAAGACTTCTTTACCAGCAGTTGTAATGGTATCTGGACCATCACCACGGCCATATGCCCAACTATTCGTGGAACTTGTGCGGTAGATGAGACCTTGTTTGATATAGCCACCATCCTCGAGTTCACGACCACCACCCATATCACGGCAGTTTGTCATACCTTCAATTTTGAGGTTACGTGGATAAGTTTCATCAACTTTATACTTTTGAATAGCGGATTGATCTTTACTACCATCACTGTAATTAGCAATGATTTGGAAATAGTTATCACCAAGGTATGAGTTATAAACATCTAGTGACGCTGTGGCTGTGCCTTGAATGGTAAAGCCGTCACTTAAGTCTTCTTTTTGACCGATTTTAACATCATATCTAGAAACACTTTTTCCTGATGCTGGAGAGAATTCCCAAGCAAGATTAACTGGTTCTGGATTAGAAATGTGCTTAGAACCATCTGGGTAATTGGCTTCAGGGATAGAAACATATTCACCTTGATATGACAAATATTCTTTTTGTTGAGCAGTGTGAATTTCCTTTGTTTCTTCTAAGTTTGTGGTGACTGTAAAGCCATCAGCGGCATCGGCAATTAATTTGCCCATACCTTCTGCGTGTAATCTTTCTGAATCAGTGCAGCCTAATAAAAGGAAGGCTGACGATAAAATAATTAACGCACTGTATTTTTGCATTTTCATATTATGTAGTACTCCTTTGTTACCAACTCTAATATTATAGTTTATTAACATAGGCAGGCAAGAAACTAATTATTCATCGCATTAACAAATACATAATCCGTTGACTACGTGTATCTGTTTTGTCAAAATATCAGCATGGTTGAAAATAACAAATTACCTCAAACAGAAAAAGATTGGCTCCACTTCGCTTTGAAAATTAAAAGAGTGAGCGACAAGATAAGAAGAGAATATAGAAAACTAACGATAGAAGATTGGATGAACAGAGTCAAAAGAGTGAAGCCAGATTACTTTGGTTATGATGGTTCACCTTTTGACCACGAGCCATTCCCGGTTGAAAAAAGACCGACAAAAAAGAAATCTTATTTAGCAATTTATAAAAAAGGCGATTTACAAATACAAAAGAAATACATAGGTATTGAAGAACCTGATTATAGAGATCGCGGTTTTAGTTATTTAGTTACCGTTAACGATATTAAGATTGCCTATAATCAGTTCTGCAATTTTGAAATATACGTCACTCGATTAATTAATGATGTTGAAGTTTCTTTAAAGATTAGTGAAGAGGCGATGGGTGTGATTTCTGAATTTGGTGTTGATTTAGGGGCAAGCCAAATTCAAGGTCGAATCACCAATCAATCATACACAGTTACTTGGCTTAACTGCCCTTTAAACTCTGCACCTATGGAGCCCGTTGAGAGTAAAGATTTACTAAAATGTATAGCAGCGAAACCGAGATTATCAACAATTCAAAGATGGGTAAATGAATTTGTCAGAGAGATGGGTATAGAACCACCTGATCCCACTACTGAATTAGTTAAGCAAGGATATAAAACTATCGAAGAAATTGACGCTAAATAAGTGTATCTTTGGCAATTCCACATCTAATACATTTATTATCCGAACCCCAAGTGTGACCTAAAGCAGGTGAAAAGCCTGTAGATATATGGCCACATTTTTTACATTTATAGGTTTTTTCTCCAGATAATACACATGTCGCGTTGTCTTCGATTGGTGCATAAGAATGGTCACAATGTGTGGCAACTGAGATTATGGTTGGTAAGAAAAAGACTGTGATAACAGCAACAAGAACGCCAATCTGCGCGAAAATGCTTAATAGTTTCTTTCTTCCATTATTTGGTTTATAGGTTGTTAACGATGAAAATAGTTTTTTCTTTTTTGATTTGTTTGAATTATCAACTGGTTGGTTAAGTGAACCATCACGAATTGCTTTATTAATCTTAACTATGTTGTCTGTAACAAAATCATAAGCGTTTTTAAGTTCAATAAACTTTTGGCCATCTTTATATTCTTCACTAGAGGTATCTGGATGGTAGGTGTGAGATAGTCTTTGATAGTTCTCTTTCACTACTGCGATTGTTAAACGCTCGTTTAAAGGAAGTTCCAATGTATTTAAATACTCAGCAGCTAATTTGATATCCATATACGAAATCTATTTTTATTTTATGTCTATTTATATAGCGCATCAAACAATAAAAAATCCTGATTATGCTCAGGACTTTCACTATCTTAACACTGGTGTGAAAAACTTCTCCCACTGATGAGTTTTGAATATCAATAAAAGATTTTTGAAAACACAGTTTTTGAAACTTTGATTGAATGTTTGATAAGCGGTTAAAAACTATTCTTTTGCAGTTAATCGCTTTAATTCTTTCTTAACATATCCAATGTCACTGTTAGATAAGAGAGGTATTAACTTTTCAATTTGATTTTCAGTTTTATTCCACCACTGGAGTTTTTCTAATAACTCTACCATTTCATCATCAAATCTTTTTCCACTACAACTGAATAAGGAGGAATATCAGAGCCGACTACTGAATTAGCGCCAATTATGGATCCATCACCTATATGAACGCCTGGAAGAATAACGGAATTTTGACCAATCCAAACATCGTTTCCCACCACTGTGTCACCTTTAAATGGTAAATCATTCATTTTTGGTGGTTCTTGTTTCCAACCTTTAAAAATATAGAAAGGATATGTAGAGACACCATTCATTTGATGATTAGCCCCGTTCATAATAAATTCCACATTGTGGCCAATTTGGCAAAACTTACCGATAATGAGCTTATCGCCTAAAAAGTCATAGTGATGAGTTACTCTACTAGCAAAGTTTTGACCATCATAATATGAATATTTACCGACTTCGATATTTCTAGTAGATGCAATTAATGTTGGTTTTATATAGATAACACTTTCATCTCTAGATTTAAGTGGATATATCTTTCGCCAATCTGGTTTGTCAGCATCAAGCGCCATATCCATTAGCTTATCTGGTTCAGTATCACTCAGATCTAAAAATTCAGCAGCGTTTACATTGAATGTAAGGATTAACGCTATTACTTTATCAAAAGACATCTCAGTTAATCCTGTTTCAATCTTATTAATCATTGATTTATGAGTGTAGCCTAAAGCCTCTGCAAATTCTTGCTGAGTCATATTGTTTTCTAGACGAATCTTTTTGATTCTATCTCCTAATACTTTGTATACCGGCATATAATTTCTCCTTTTATGGCGCTTTTGCGGTACCATTTTGGCGCCACAAAATAGTTTATCTAATAAATGGCATTACTTCTTTTCTATTCTCTCAATTGGTTTCTCGTTTTTCTATTAAACAATTCATTCTCTTTATTGCCTGACTCTGCTAATAGGGGGTCGAATTCGACCTCTTTAATTTGATCGAAATATGTCATTTAAACCCACCGAAATCGAGGGGTTTGCTAATTAATCTTTTTTAAAAGAAAATCAACGATTTCCTTATTTTCATTTTTAATGATATCAAACATTTTCTTCCCAGCATAATTTAAAGATGCTCCAAGCTGGTAACACTCTTCGTTATCAATTATTAAAAATCTATCATGATTATCATCTAAATGTTTAATGTTTATTTTTCCATATTGAGATTCAAATTTTTCAATTTCCTCTTTTTCAAGTTTTGATAGATGGCTAGAACAAATGGTTAATTTCACTGATTCTTTTTTATTTTTCAAGAATATAAAAGCTTTAGCGTCACAATATGGATCAATAAGCACAATAGAACTGTTCGCTTTTCTAGCAATTGATGCAATATATTCGTATGCGTCATAAAATTGACCAGCGCTAAAAATTGCTTGTTTTGGCAAATCCGCTTTGCTAATTAACTTAAGGATCTCATCAAACTTTCTGTTTGTTTCATTTTCAAATTCTATTTGTCTATTTTGAAGTCTAGCAAGAGCGAGCAAGACATCACCGTTCTCTAAAATGAATTTGCGCATTTGGATAAACTTTCGTGCTATTTCAACGCTCATCTTTGCTGCAATATCATTTTTAAGAACACCAGCAAGTGTAATTATTCCTTCTTCTGTATAGACATATGGCAAGTATCTTCTGCCACCATAATTTGAGGTGACATTTTGGAACCTCAAGTTTTTAAATTCTTCAGAATTTAGTTGAAAGCAAAAATCGTCTGGAAACCTATTGATGTTCCTTTTCATTTGCCTATTCAAATCTTTTGTTTCAACGCCAAAGAAATATGCAACATCACTATCTAGCATTACTTGTTGACCTCTAATGTTATAAATACATTCTTCAATACTTTTGTTTTCAATAGACAATAAATTCAGTGGTTGGTTATTATTCATAAAACGATTCTCCTTTTATCAACTATATTCTACCACTTTTCAATATATCTTTCTACTCTTATATAAAGAAAAAATCCTGGTTTTATCCAGGACTTTCGCTATTTTAACTCGACATCTAATTATCGAGTAGCGGGCATTTATGGTGGATCCGACGAGGATCGAACTCGCTACCTCCTCCATGCCATGGAGGCGCTCTCCCAGGTGAGCTACGGACCCATAACCGCTCAATTATTTTTTTGTTTAGTTTCTTGTTTTATTATGAACAAACATCACCATAGAATTAGATTTTATAAATTGTATATAAAAACTCCCTTTTCATTGGACCAATTTATGCTGAATACATTTTTTGGAACAGATTTAGGGAGTATTTTATCACTATTGGCGCGCTTGAGACGATTTGAACGCCCGACTTCTTCCTTAGGAGGGAAGTGCTCTATCCAGCTGAGCTACAAGCGCAGAAGAACTCTTCTATTTGTTGAAGAATTCTAGTAAGTCATTATAGACTTCTTGACGATTGTCCTCATTAAGAATCTCATGACGCATGTGCGGATAGATTTTAATGGAAACGTCTTTTAAGCCTAATTCCTTATACATCTTTTCAAGTTCTAAAGTGTATTTTGAATAATTAGAAACTGGGTCTTCTTCACCAGTGATGATGAAAAGTTTTTGTTCCTTGCTCACTTTAGCAAGGTTCTCTTTGTTGAAGAGTGGTTTCATACCTTTAATGAATTCTAAGCAGAAGCCTTTGGTTGGACCAAATCCACAAAGTGGATCTTTGATATAGGCTTGAACGTTATCTTCATTATATGAGAGCCAATCGAAATTAGTTTTTGGTTCTTTGATTTGCTTATTGAATCCACCAAACATAAGTGTGGCTAATAAGCCAGCCTTTTTATTTCTATTCTTTTTATCGGTGGTAATTTTAGCGAGGAATAAGCCTGCACCGATGGCAGGATTTTTAGCACCCGCACCGCATAGAACAACTTTTTCTACTTCACCAGAGAATCTTTGAATGAAGTCTTGACCCATATAGGAACCCATTGAATGGGAGAAGACATAAGTTGGTAAGCCGTTTTCTTTAGCCTTATTGACCATCATGTGATGAGCGCATACCATTTTGACGAAACCATCTTCTGGCCAAATACCAATATTGCTTAAATCAGGAATGACGTTATCGCCTTGACCATATGTGTCTAATCCATACACGTGGTAGCCGTTTTCATTTAAAAACTGAGCGAAAGCATCATAACGGGCAACGTATTCTTCCATACCTTGGAAGATGACAACATTACCTTTTGGGTTATTGACGCATTCCCAAAATGAGCCTTTTAATTGTTCTTCTTCACCGATTTGAAGGGTGATACTTTTTCTAACTGACATACTTTACTCCTTATCGTAGCCATTTGGATTGTTTGATTGCCATCTCCATGAATCACGGCAGGCATCTTCAATATTAAGTTGGGTTTTAAAATTCATTTCTTTATAAGCTTTTTCTACTTCAGCGTAGTTTTCATCAACATCACCTGGTCTTCTCTCACA